>CADBTM010000208.1 GCA_902797555.1 Oscillospiraceae bacterium | reverse complement strand
TCCGGAGGTCACGGACGCTCAGGATCACGTCTTTATTTGTATTTTCAGCCATATCTCTTACTCCTCTCCGCGTTTCGTCGGGTCAAGCGCGTCGCGCAGACTGTTGGAGAACAGGTTGAACGCGATCATCAGCACAGAGATCAGCACGGCGGGGAAGAAGGTCTGATAGGGGTATTGCAGCAGTACCCTCTGACCGTCGGCCAGCAGAATGCCGATGGACGGGTTGGGGGGCTTGATGCCCAGGCCGATATAGGCCAGGAAGGATTCGGAAAAAATAGCGCCGGGGATGGAGATCATCGCACGGGTGATCAGGGGACCGATGCAGTTGGGCAGGATGTGGCGGAAAATCAGCGTCCTGTCAGGCACGCCCAGGGTGCGGGCAGCCAGCACATACTCACGACCCTTGAAGCGATAGAACTGGGCACGGATCAGACGGGACGTTCCGATCCAGCCGGTAATACATAGCGCCACAATCAGAGAGGAAATGCCTGAGCCCAGCAGCAACATGAACAGAATGGTAACCACCACATAGGGCATGCCGTCCAGAACCTCTGCAAAGTGCGTCAGAAGCATATCCACCTTGCCGCCATAGTAGCCGGAGACCGCGCCATAGACCACGCCGATGAAGACGTTGGTCAGCACGGAGACGAAGGCAATAATCAGCGAAATACGGGTGCCGCGGAACAGTCTGGTCAACAGGTCGCGTCCCAGCACGTCGGTGCCGAACCAGTGGTACTCCCCTTCCTCGGTGCTGCAGTAGGCGTAGTAGTCGATCTTCACGTCGCACATGGCAACACCGTTGACCTCAAACTCGCGCAGAATCTCGATGATGCAGTCGTTGGGATACATATCCTCATTGGATAGGTTGTCCATCTTGCGGTTCTTCATCACGCGGGTTCCATCGGCAATGCCCAGCTTTTCAACAAACGGGATCTTCGGCGGAAGGTTTTTCCGATTGACGTTCTGATCGTTAAAGCCATAGCCGGAGATGTTGGGAACGATGATCGAGCCCAGAATGATGAGCACGATAATGATGAACGGGATCACCGCAAACTTGCTTTTGGTCAGGCGAAGAAAGGCGTCCTTGAAAAAGCCGATGGGCTTTGTCTTAAACTTTTCGTCCTTGATGTCATCCTGATGCAGAGACTCAAAAACGGAAACAGGCAGATTGCTCAGCTCTTCAGGGAGCGGTTGTTTCGGATCTATGTATTTCATTTGCTACCTCCTCCCACGCGGATACGGGGGTCGATCAGGCCGTAGGACAGGTCGACAATCAAAATTGTGACAAGGGAGATTGCGGAATAGAAGATCAGCAGCGCCACCGTCAGGAAATGGTCGCCCGCAAGGATGGAATCCACCAGTGCGCCGCCCATGCCGGGTACGGAGAACATCTTCTCAATGACCAGCGAACCGCCCATGACGCCTGTCAACAGTGCGATCAGCGTGTTGGTGATGGGGATCAGAGAGTTGCGGAAGGCATGGCGTACGATGGCCTGCCCTTTGGTAAGGCCCTTGGTGCGAGCCAGCAGCAGATACTCCGAAGAAATGTTTTCGATCAGCTCGCCGCGGAGATAACGGGTTATGGTGGCAATGGGGTTGAGCGCCAGAGCAACGATGGGCAGACACATGGAATAGAACTGCGCGCCCAGTGTGCCCGTGGCGTCGTAAAGCGTGGGAAAGATCGGCCACACATAGGTCAGTGTATACTGCATGAGGGATGCGAACACGAAGGACGGAATCGATATAAACAGAACCACGATGAAGGAGATCACGTGATCGATCCACGTGTTCCGGTTCAGCGCGGCCACCGTACCGGCGATCAGGCCCAGCGGGATGGAAAGGAACAGCGACATAAAGTTCAGCTTGACCGTGGGCGGGATCCGTGTAACGATGATATCAAATACCGGGATGCCGGGTTTGATTTTGACGGAACGTCCGAAATTAAACTCCGTGACGATATTCTTCAAAAAATAAAACAGCTGCACCGGAATGGGCTCATGCAGGTGCATTTCCTCCTCCAGCTGATACTGAACCTCGGGCGGAACCTCGGGATCCTCGAAAATATTCATTGGCATCAGCCGGATGATCATAAAGGACAGCGACATGACCAAAAACAGGGTAATGAGCATGGCGCCGATGCGTTTCAGCACGTATTTGAACATGGACATCCTCCGTTCTTATTAAGAGGGATAGAGTCTGATTTTTAGAAACTGTGCTGCCGCAAAGCGGCAGCACAGTTTTTTCGTATGCTTACTGTTTTGCGATTCGAAAAGCCAGACAGATCCTTACTCGACGATATCGCCGAACATGGTGCCCCAGCCGAAGCCCGGGATGTAGGTGTTCACGGGCACCTTCAGGCGGTTGGAGAACAGAGTATAGTTGATTCTCTGGTAGACCGGGCAATTGATGACTTCTTCCAGATAGATCATCTCCAGCTTGTAGGTCTCCTCCAGAATCTTGTCATAAGACTCGTTCTGGATGCTGCGGCAGTAATCGAACTGCTCGTCGTAGCGGGAGGACAGATACCAGTTGGGGTGAGAGGGATAACCGGAAGAGAAGTAATAGAAGGACTCGTAGGGATAGAAGCGGGACATCGCACGGCCCCAGTTGTTGTTGTTCAGATCCCATGCGTAGGTCTTCTTGGCGTTGGTGTAGCTCATCTCCTCGGGGAAGACCGTCAGGGTCAGGTCAACCTGACCGTTGAAGATCTCGTCGAACTGGACGTCCAGCCACTGAGCGGTAGCGCTCCAGCTGGGAGATCCGGTATCGGTGATGAAGATGCACTCGATGTGGGTATCCTCGGGCAGGCCCTTCTTGGCGAGAGCTTCCTTCAGATACTGACGGGCCAGATCGGGATTGTAGCCGGTGGTGTGGCCGGGAGCGGACCAGCTGGCGACCAGCTCTTCCACCTTCTTGCCCCACTCAGACTCACGGTAGGTCTGGGCGTTGGGGCTCAGCATGCCGGCTTCGCCGTTGACGTACCAGCCGGCAGGCTCCATGTGACCCATGAACTGCTTGGCGATGGTCTCACGGTCGATGGCGTGGTAGATGCACTTGCGCCATTCCAGCGTGTCGGCGATGGGGTTGTTCTCGTTCTTGACGGGAGAAGAGCCGTCGTTGATCTCGATGTAGGGGATGTAAATGGAGGAATAGCTCACCATACGGGGATCCTCCAGATAGGTCTCGATGGTGTCGGCATTGGGGGTCAGGTCGTCCAGCTTGCCGGCCTCGAACATCTGCACGGCAGCATTCTGCTCCTTGACGATGTAGACCTCGACGACGTCGAAGTGGAACAGGTCAGCCAGCCAGTAGTTGGGGTTCTTTCTGTAGACCATCTTGTTGTTCTGGGCCCACTCCTCAAAGATGTAGGGGCCGCAGCCCATCCAGTGCTCCAGGGTGTCGCCGTAGGTGGTCTCGGTGCGATCCGCGCTCATGCCGGCCTCATAGAACGGCTCGTAAACGGGATAGCAGACGCGGCTGTTGAAGTGGCTCATCACGGAGGACTGGTCGGGGGTGCCGACTGCGATGATCTGCATGGTCTTGCCGTCGGGCAGAACCTTGATGCCCACATCTTCCCATTCGCAGTCGCCGCGGAAGTACTTCTCGCCGTTATACAGGACGATACCGTTGTTGTACAGGAAGTTGGCCATGCGGTTGGAGAGGACGGGATCCATCAGCATTTTCCAGGAGTAAACAAGATCCTCGGCGTCCAGCGTTTCGCCGTTGTGCCAGGTCATGCCGTCGCGGATGGTCCACTGCCAGGTGGTCAGGGTAACGGTCTCTTCTTCAGGCTTATAGATGCTGGTGCCGTCGGCCTGAGTCTCCTGAACGTACTTGGTGTGGGTCTGATTTTCTTCGGTCTTGACCAGCTCGGGCAGGTCGGTGGCCATATCGCCTACGTAATGGTAGCCGTTTCCGTCATCATCGGGAACGGGACGGAAGATGCCGGCCAGACAGTAGAAGATGGGGGTTTCAATGCTGGTGTCGGTGTAGTCGTGGGCGTTCATCAGCGGGATATCCGCAGTCAGATACGTGCGATACACTTTTTCAGAGGCGGTTGGCGTCGCAGGGGTTGTGGTGCCGGGGGTGGTCGTGCCGGGGGTAGTGGTCGTGGTACCGGGAGTAGTGGTCGTGGTGCCGGGAGTAGTGGTCGTGGTGCTGTTGCCGCAGGCGGCCAGCACAGTCACAAGCATAGCCACTGCCAGCAACGTTGCGAGCATACGGGGCTTCCTCATGAAATTCATCTCCTTTTCTGTTTTTGCATGCTTTCCTTTTATTAAAGCCGAAACGGCTATAATACGGTTTCAGTCTTCCGTCAGGAAGCGGAAGATCTCGGGAAGGGCATCGTCAATCTCCGGGTGGAACTGGACGCCCAGAATGTTGGGAGCCAGCTCCACGCCCTCCACCGTTTCCGGGTCATGGGAGGCACGGGCGTTGATGGTGAGCGGGGTGTCGTTGGGGACACGGAGATCGTGGTAGGATGCGCCGACGATGGTATCTCTTCCCACCAGACGGCGGAGCATCGTCCCGGGAAGAACATCCACGCTGTGCTTCACGCTATCCTCATTTCCGCGGACGTGAGGCGGCATCCGATGGCCGGGAACCTCTTCCAGAGAGACAAAACCGGTCTCATTCTTTACCTTCCACATGGCGCGGATCAGATCGCCGGAATAGCCCAGCTCCTCCGTGCGGCGGCGCAACATCAGGTAGGAATGGATCAGCTGCGAGCCCAGACACAAGCCCAGATAACGCTTGCCGTTGGTGTAGGCGTCGTGCATGATCTGATAATGATAGGGATAAAATCTTGCACCGCCCTGAACCAGATATCCGTCGAACCGCTCCAGCTCCCCTTCCGGAACCCATCCGTCCACGGGAGCGAGACCCACGGGGATCGCTCCTGCCTCCGCGGCTCTCTTGGCGCAATTGTTGCTCACCTTGTAAGTATCCTTGAAAGTGCTCACCGTCGGATCAAAAAGATCTGCGGAGGGAACGAGGCAAATCACTCTTTGCATGGCGACCACATTCTCCACTCAAAAATAGGAACGGCGGCACGGATAAGGAACTCCTCCCGAACTCTTATGGGGGAAGAATCGGGAGACGGGCGTGGCCGCCGTTCCTCCAGTATGTATAGGGTACTTTTATCGCGTTCGGTTTTTGTTGGGATGATTATAGCAAAGCATAGTTGGCCATTTCAATTCGATCTGTTCCAAAAATGAGACGATCGTCTAAATTTGATTGACTTTTCCCCATTCTAATTGTTTACTATAACCATAAAGTTTTTAAATACCAAATGTTTAAGGGGGAAGGTCTCTTGGCAAACAAGGATTACTTAGCCGTTTTACGGAGGAATCTGGTCAACCCTGTGGATGAAAAGCTGCTTGCTTTTACATCAGACAATGTGCACACCATTCTCTATTCGGACATGGCGCATTTGTGCAGCCTTTCCGGCGCCACGTATGAAGAGCTGATCGCTCTGTTTCGCGCCTTCGGCGCCGATTCGCTGGAGGCATTTCGGGATGTTTTGCGTCCGATCCTTTATCAGTCCCCCGTGGAAACCATTGCGAAGCGCTCGATGCAAAGCATCATGGACGAGCTGTTTTCCAAGGAGATCAGCAACCTGCAGGATCTGATCCGCGAGCTGGATATGACCAAGCTGGATATGCTGACCCAAGATATCCTCAGCGCTCCGGAGGTGCTGGTGGTGTGCAGCCCGGGCACGCTGCCTTATGCCTGTTCTCTCACCAACGGTCTGTCCAAGCTGGGTATCAAGTCGCAGCATCTGATGGGCAGCATGGGTCTGGCGGACTACTACACCTGCCACGACCGCTCCTCCCTTGTTATCGGCATCGGCTTTAATCTGTATTACAAGCCGACGGTCTTTACGCTGCGCAGCCTGCGGCAAGCCGGATACCGCATCATCAGCCTCACCGACCGGGATGACTCCCCCTTTGCCCTGCTTTCCGACTACTACTTCATCACTCGACGCAAATCCTTTGACTTTCTGGAATCCTACACGGCGGGTATGGCCTGGATCAATCTTCTCCTGCTGAACATCGCCTCTCAGGATGTGGAGAAAAACGTGACCAACCTCCAGGCACACCATACCGCCATGCAGGAGCTGGACGAACTGTTCTGATCGGTGACTCCCATGAAGATCCAAGACTATTGTGACATCGTGGACGGCGCGCTGCACCTCCGCCTTCCCCTCTCTCAATATGTGCACGGAGCGATCGGCACGGACAATCCGGACATGCTTCGCCAGCTGGATATGCTCAACCGTGCCGGAAAGAAGAATATTCCCCTCACTATCTTTGGGGAAAAGGGCACCGGAAAGGATCTGATCGCCCAACATGCCCATGATCTTTCTTCCCACGTGAGGGGGCCGTTCATCAAGCTGAATTGTGCCTATCTTCCCGAGGAGCATCTGCAGAAAGAGCTGTTCGGGACAGCGGTGCGCAGGGATCTTGGCCTGCTCCAGAGGGCCGTGGGCGGATCGCTCTATCTGGAAAATGCCGACCTGCTCTCCCAAAAACTTCAGAATCTGCTGATGAATTACATACAGAGCTCTGAGGGACAAGCGAAGGAGACCCGTTTTATCGTCTCTCTGTGGGAGCGTTCCATGCAGGATGGTGTCACAGGACTGATCCCATCCATGGTCTACTGTTTCAATCAGATGATCTTTGACATTCCACCTCTTCGGAAGCGTCCGGAGGACGTTCTTCTGATCTCCCTGCAGCAGCTGGAGCATTTCCACACGGAATACCGTCTTCGCCGCACCGTCAGCCCCAAGGTGATGCAGGCGATTTTGGATTATGACTGGCCGGGAAACACCCGTCAGCTCACCCAGACGGTGGAGCGGATGGCCTTTCTCAGCGACGAGACCCGCATCGATTCTCTCGAGCTGCTCAGCAGCTGCATGGCCATACACAGTCAGCTCCAGTCCTCTCAAGCCTCCCCCTCCCGCCTGCCGAAGCCACGCTCTCTCAAGCAGATGGTGACCGATTACGAGATCATGATCATCCGGCAATACGTGGAGCAATACGGCAGCATCCGCAAGGCCGCCGCGGCGCTGGACTCCTCCCCCGCCACCCTTTCCCGCAAGATCACCGAATACAATCTGACCCGCCAGGAGGATCTGGAATAAATGCGAATAAAAAAAGCCCCGGAAATCCGGGGCTTTTTTCAGGATCAGTTATTATTTCAGGATCCGTTATTCTGTGGCAAGCAGGCGGTTGAGCTCCTCCATAAAGCTGTCGATATCCTTGAACTGACGGTACACCGAGGCAAAGCGGACATAGGCCACCTGATCGATGTGCTTGAGCTGCTCCATCACCAGCTCGCCGATGTGTTCGGAGGGAATCTCCCGCTCCATGGAATTGAGCAGCTGCTGTTCGATATCGGTAACTGCCTTTTCCAGCGTTTCCAGCGAGACAGGCCGCTTTTCACAGGCACGGAGCAAACCGTTGAGGATCTTGTTCCGGTCAAAGGACTGACGGGAACCGTCCTTTTTCACCACCACAAGAGGCAGACTTTCCACCGTTTCATAGGTGGTAAAGCGCTTTCCGCAGGAAAGACACTCTCTGCGGCGGCGGATGCTGTTGCTCTCATCGGTGGGACGGGAATCGATGACCTTGCTTTCGGAATACGCGCAATAGGGACAACGCACGAAAGACACCTCATTTCCGATTTTATACTCTGAAGTAATTATACCTCTTTTGAACAAAAAGTGCAAGAGCAATTTCATTGCCGTCTTGATTTGACAAACAAATCCTGATAAAGGTTTTTTACTTTTTTGTCAAAAACCCTTTTCAACGGCGCTTTTGTACTGTATAATGATGAAAGAGAATTGGTAGAACAAACACGATAGAATGGATGATTGCAATGAATCAAACGATCCTGTTTTCCTGCGGCGCCGATTTTTCCAAGGGCAGTGTCCAAGGGCTGATCCCTGCGCCGAATATCGGACGGGGCGCCCTGCTGCTGGCGGACGGCGCCTTGGAAGGATGCTTTGTCTCCCCCGAGATCGAGGTATCCCCCTTTACCGAGCTGGTGATGAGCTGGAACACCGACCTGCCCGAGGGCAGCGTTTCCGAGGCAAAATGCCGGGTGCGCTCCGGGCAAACGTGGTCGGAATGGATGAGCTGGGGCGTGTGGTCGCCCTTTGCCTGCCGCACCAGCATTGCCGGTCAGGGGGATGACATTGCCCGGGTGAGCACCGACACGCTGCTGATGAAGGACGGTGTGCAGGGGGATGCAATCCAGCTTTCCTGTACCCTGCGGCGGGAGCGCGCCGATCTTCCCGCCCCGGCGCTGAGGCTGCTGGCGGCCTCGTTCCGGCTGTCGCTGGAGGATCACATGGGCAACGCCCTCCCCCACAAAGAGATCGACCTTCCTGCACCCCGCTATTCCCAGATGATCCGGGATCCCAACATCGGCTCGGTGATGTGCAGTCCCACCACCGCCACCGTGATGATGAACGCCCTGGGCTGCGATCTGCTTCCCGAGGAGGCGGCGCTCAGCTGTTGGGATCATCTTTACGAGGGCTTTGGCAACTGGGCATTTACCGTGGCGGCTGCGGCAAGCTGGGGCTTTGAGACCTGGCTCACCTACGGAGACATGGACACCATCCGGCAGGAGCTGGCGGCGGGCTATTCCGTGGGATGCAACGTGGCTTACTCCAACACCCGGGAGCGCGCCTCGGATAATGCGCCGTATATGGACAATACCCCCGGCTTTACAGCCGGCCATCTGCTTACCGTTCGCGGTCTTACCGAAGCAGACGGACGGGAGATGGTTCGGGTGATCGACTCGTACGGACGGCCGGACGGTTTTTCCGACCGGATCTATCCGGTGGAGCAGTTTTTGCAGGCGTGGCACGGGATTCTGTACATCATCCGTCCCCGGCTGGCGGGGGCGGGCTATGCCGCCCCGCGCCGCGTTCCGGCCAAGCTGGAAAAGACCCGGCGGGGCGACGAGTTTCGCCTGACCGCAAACGGCGAGGAGATCACCCTCTCCCCGGACTTTTGCGGAAGCAAGGATCACTGTACCGGCATCGTCGCCTGCTCCATGACCGACGGGCGGGAATATGCCACCACAGCCAACCGGCCGTTCTTCTATTCCAAGGTGCTGGCAGGGGGAAATCTCTTTGTTCCCGCCTCCCAGCTGTTCCGTCTCTCCCCGCTGGGTCAGGACGCCCACATGGACGTCTGGGTGATCACCGACAGAGGGATCACCTACACTGCTTCCCTTTTCCCTCAGGATCTGTAAAGCAATTCCCCTTCCCATACAGAAAGGAGTATCGCCGTGAAAAAAATCAAGCTGACCATGAAGCAGCTGGTGATCGTTTTGCTGATCTTTTCCGCTGTGACCTATGTGATCCACTATCTGATCTTCCGGGACTTTCATCACATCGCCATCTTCTTTGTCCACGACATCGCCTTTTTGCCGCTGGAGGTCATTCTGGTTTCGCTGGTCTTTGACAAGATGATCGAAAAAACCAGCGAGGCCGAGACCAAAAGCCGTCTTTCCATCATCGAGACCCTGTTTTTCAACGAATCGGGCAACAATATGCTGCGCTACCTGATCCGATTCGATCCCGATGCGCCCCAGCTTAAGGAGATCCTCAATGTATCCGAGGAATGGCGCTCGTCGGATTTTGCTCAGGCGGAACGCAGGCTGTCCGCACATCCCTTCCGGCTGCAGCTGGAGCAGATCGACTTTTTCGGCATGCACTACCACCTCACCGAGCGGGTGGATTTTTACCGCAACATTCTGGAAAACCCTGCCACCACCCAGTCGGATGAGTTTACCGCCATGGTGATGAACATCTATCTGCTTTGGGAGGAGCTGGACTGCCGCACCGACCTGTATAACCTGATGCCCGACGAGCGGGAATACCTGGGCGGACTGCTGCTGATGATCTATCGGGAGCTGGTGGAATACTGGCTGGACAATGCCTACAACCACAGCCTGCACAACCGTCCGAGACTGAAGCGGCTGATTGCCACAAACCCGTTTACCGAGTAAAACCGTTTTTCTGAAAAGCCGCCTTTCGGGCGGCTTTTTTGTTCACAGTGCGTTTGTTGACGGAGTGCATAAAACTGGGTATACTGTTTCCATATATGTGTTGCAGCAGAGGAGGCGATGGGATGCTGCGCGTCCTGAAAAAGCTGAACCGAAGGGATCTGTGCTTTATTGCGATCTGCTTCGGTCTGGTGGTCGTTCAGGTCTGGCTGGATCTGACCATGCCCGATTATACCCAAAGGCTGACTGCCTCGGTTTCGGCGGGCACACTGGAAATGGCGCAGGTGCTCAAAAACGGCGGACAGATGCTTCTCTGCGCGTTGGGGAGCATGGCGGCGTCGGTGGTATGCGGATTTTTTGCGGCACAGGTGGCGGCCAATCTGGCGCGCACCCTGCGGCGGGATCTGTTTGATCGGATCACCGACTTTGCCGACCCGGAGATCGGGTTTTTCACCACCCCCAGTCTGATCACCCGCACCACCAACGACGTGGTGCAGATGCAGATGCTCATCGCCATCGGCCTGCAGGTGCTCATCAAGGCGCCCATCCTCGCCGTGTGGGCGATCTCCAAGATCTCGGCCACCAGCGTGGAGTGGACGACGGCGGTGCTCATCTGCGTGGTGCTGATGGTGACGGTGATCGGCGTTCTGGTGGGGCTGGTCTATCCCCGGTTCAAAAAGATCCAGAAGCTCACCGACCGTCTCAACGACGTCACACGGGAGAATCTCTCCGGCGTGCGGGTCGTCCGCGCCTTTCACGCCGAGGACTATCAGGAGAAAAAGTTCGAGCGGGTCAACGAAGAGATCACCCGCACCCACCTGTTCACCAGCCGCACCATGGGCATCATGATGCCTGTGATGAGCACCTGCATGAGCGGGCTGACGCTGGCCATCTATTGGATCGGCGCCTATCTCATCAACGACGCCGCCGATCTGCCCGCCCGGGCGGCTCTGGTGGGCGATATGACGGCATTCACCCAATATGCCCTGCAAGTGGTGGCGGCATTCATCATGCTGGTGGCCATCTTTATCGTGCTTCCCCGCACCATGGTCTCGGCAAAGCGCATTCAGGAGGTGCTGGACACCCAGCCCTCTATCTCGTATCCCGAAGCCCCTGTCCGGACGCAGTCTGCCGGCGAGGTGGAGTTCCGCGACGTCTCCTTCCGCTATGGGGACGACGGAGAGGACTGTCTCAGAAACATCCGCTTTACCGTCCGTCCCGGCCAGACCTTTGCCATCATCGGCGCCACCGGAACGGGCAAATCCACACTGGTCAATCTGATTCCCCGGTTTTATGACGTCACGGGCGGCGCAGTGCTGGTGGACGGCGTGGACGTGCGGGACTATCCCAAGGAGCAGCTGGAGAAGAAGGTCTCCATTGCGCTGCAAAAAGCCATCCTCTTTCAGGGGGATATTGCTTCCAACGTAACCTATGGCAGCAAGGAACCCAGGGGCGATGACGATCCCCGGCTGCATACCGCCCTGGACATCGCCCACGCCGACTTTGTTTCCCAGCTTCCCGAGGGCATTCATGCTCCGGTGGCACAGGGGGGCACCAATCTTTCCGGCGGGCAAAAGCAGCGGCTGTCCATCGCCCGCGCGGTGTACAAGCAGGCAGAGATCGTCATCTTTGACGACACCTTTTCTGCCCTGGACTATCGCACCGATATGCTGGTGCGCCGCTCCCTGCGGGAAAATCTGCAGGGCGTCACCGTGATCCTGGTGGCCCAGCGCATCGGCACCATCAAAAACGCCGACCAGATCCTGGTGCTCCACGAAGGGCAGATCGCCGGTCTGGGCAGACATGAGGAGCTGCTCAAAACCTGTCCCATCTATAAGGAAATCGCCCTGTCCCAGCTGAGAGAGGAGGAGCTTTGATGCCGCCCCATGGAAGAAGAACTGCCGCCCCCGGCGAAAAGGCCGACTTTGGGGCGCTGAAAAAGATCGTGGTCTACTGCAAGCGCTATCTTCCCGCCATTCTGGCGGCGCTGGTTTTTGCAGTGGGCAGCTCGGTCGCCACCATCATCGGTCCGGAAAAGATCGCCGATCTGATGACCGCCATCACCTCCGGACTGTTTTCGGGGATCGATCTGAGCGCGGTGAAAGCCATCTGCATCTCGCTGGTGATCCTGTATGGGCTGAGCGCGATATTGGGCTATGGCCAGCAGTTTATCACCGCCACCGTCACCCAGAACACCGCTCGCCGTCTGCGGCGGGACATCGATCAAAAGCTCAACCGTTTGCCCCTGCGCTTTTTTGACCGCTCCACCAAGGGCGATATCCTCAGCCGGGTCACCAATGACGTGGACGTGATCTCCCAGACCCTGTCCACCAGCGCGGCCAATCTGATCTCGTCGGTGACGCTGTTTTTCGGCGTGATCTGGAAGATGTTCCGCGCCAACGCCCTGCTGGCCTGGCTGACGGTGGTCACCTCCCTGCTGGGCTTTGCCGCCATGACGGTCATCCTGCGCCTGTCCCAGAAATACTTTGTCCGCAAGCAGGCCGATCTTGGCATCATGAACGGACAGATCGAGGAGGTCTACACCAACCACAAGATCGTCCGCGCCTTTGGGGCAAAGAATGCGGAGAAAACTGCCTTTGACGCCGTCAACTGCCGTCTTTACGACAGCAACTGGAAGTCCCAGTTCCTCTCGGGCATGATGCCGCCCATCATGGGCTTTGTGGGAAATCTGTCCTATGTGCTCATCTTTGTGGTGGGCACCGCCCTTATCCTGCGGGGCAGCGCCGCCGTCAATCTGGGCACGCTGGTCTCCTTTGTCATCTATGCCCGGCTGTTTTCCCAGCCTCTGAGCACGCTGGCCCAGGCCATGACCTCGCTGCAGCAGGCCTCCGCCGCCTCCAAGCGGGTGTTTGATCTGCTGGAGGAGGAGGAAATGACCGCCGAAACGGTCACCGCTTCCCTGCCGGACAATGTGCGGGGCGAGGTGTGCTTTGACCATGTGCGCTTTGGCTACACCCCGGAAAAGACCATTATCCGCGACTTTTCCGCCCATCTTTCCGCCGGGCAGAAGGTGGCCATCGTCGGCCCCACCGGCGCGGGCAAAACCACCATGGTCAATCTGCTCATGCGGTTTTACGAGGTGGACGGCGGCGACATCACCATCGACGGGATCTCTGCCCGCTCCCTCTCCCGGGCGGAGGTGCGGGGTCTGTTTGATATGATCCTGCAGGACACCTGGCTGTTTGACGGGACGATCCGGGAAAACCTGGTATACAACAAGCAGGGCGTCACACAGGCGCAGCTGGATCAGGCGGTGGAGGCCGTGGGACTGAAGCATTTCATCTCCACCCTGCCCAAGGGGTATGACACCGTCATCAGCGACGCCCTCAATCTTTCCGAAGGACAAAAGCAGCAGCTCACCATCGCCCGCGCCATGATCAAGAACTCTCCCCTGCTCATTCTGGACGAGGCCACCTCGTCGGTGGACACCCGCACCGAGCTGGTGATCCAGAGGGCGATGGATCGGCTGACCGAGGGCAAGACCAGCTTTGTCATCGCCCACCGCCTGTCCACCATTCGCAACGCCGATGTGATCCTTGTCATGCGGGACGGGGACATCGTGGAGCAGGGCAGCCACGACGCCCTGATGGCGCAGGACGGATTCTATGCCCAGCTTTATAACAGTCAGTTTGCAAGCGCATAAAAACGTGCCCTCCGGCATTGCCGGAGGACTTTTTTTATTGTTCGATCATGGTTCCGTTCAGATCCACCAGAATCAGCCGGACGTCGGGAAAGCGATCCTTTACAAATCGGACGGCCTCCTCCGGCGTCATCAGAAAGACTGCGGTGGAAAGGGCGTCGCCCAGCGCGGAATCCGAACAGATGACGGTGGCGGAAAGCATGTTGTCGGCGGGATAGGCGGTGACGGGATCGATGATGTGGCAATAGGTCTTGCCGTCCACGGTCAGATTGCGCTCATAGCCGCCTGAGGTGACCAGCGCCATATCGTTGACCTCCACCGTGGTGAGGATGGCGGTTTCGCTGGATGCCTGGGGATCGCGCACGCCCACCTTCCACGCTCTGTCCTCTGCCTGACCCCGTGCGACCACGTTGCCTCCGGCGGAAAGGACAAAATCGGTGAAGCCTGCGGCTTCGGCGGCCTCCGCCGCCCGCTGTGCCGCCCAGCCTTTGGCAATGGCACCCACATCCACCGAGGCGAGGGGATCGGCAAGACAGGCCGTTCCCCCATCCACGTCAACAATCAGATCGTCCATGGAGCAGTGCTCCTTCGACTCTTTCAGCGCTGCGGGATCGGGCAGGACACCGGTCTCCCGGGCGTCGTGCCACAGACGCAGCACCGCGCCCATCGCCACGTTGACCCGGCCTTCGGTGAGGGCGTACACCTCTTTTCCGTAGGCCAGCAGCTCCAGCGCCTCCGGCTCGAGAACAACAGGCTCGCCGGGATGCTGATTGAGGGTGTACAGATTGCTCATTCCCTCATATTCGTGGTAGATGTCAAAGGCTTTGTGCAGCCGCTTCATGGTGCCGAAGATCGTCTCCCGGAGCTGGTCAAAGGAGGCTTGGCTCCCGCAATAGGCGATCAGAGTCACGTCGGTGTCAAAGGAATAGTCGTAGGCGGTATAGCGGCTCTTTGCCCCGGTACAGCCGGACAGCAGGCTGATGCTCAGGGCAAGGGCGACAAGCAGGGCGATGTGTTTTTTCATAAGCGCTCCAAAAACAAGTTTTCACCCGAAGTATACCACAGGGCGAAGGGAAAGGCAAGGCGGGTTTTCTCTTGATTCTTTCGCCCGGATGTGCTATCGTAAAGAAAGAAAAATCTGCTTTTGGGAGGATCACCATGAAACAGGAATACAAGGACTATATGCTGCAGCAGCTGCAGGCGCTTCTCGCCATCGACAGCCCCAGCGGCTACACCAAAAACGTGCAGGACTATGTCAACGGCGAGCTGACCCGTCTGGGCTATACCCCGGAGAATCCCAACAAGGGCGGCATCCGCGCCCATCTGGGCGGCGAGGGCAACGGCATCATGCTGCTGGCGCATGTGGATACGCTGGGCGCCGTAGTCTCCACCGTCAAGCCCAACGGCCGTCTGATGATGAGCCGCGTGGGCGGTCTGCAGGCCAACAACGTGGAGGCCGAGACCGTGCGGGTAAAGACCCGCTTCAACGGCGAGTATGAGGGCACCATCCAGCTGGCCGACGCCTCTGCCCACGTCAATCCCGACTTCTCCTCTGCCAAGCGGGACTTTGCCACCACTATGGAGGTGGTTTTGGACGAGGACGTGAAGAGCGCCGAGGACGTGGCCAAGCTGGGCATCCGGGCGGGCGATTTTGTCTGCGTGGAGCCCCGTTTTACCGTCACCAGCAAGGGATACATCAAGAGCCGCTTTCTTGACGACAAGGCCAGCGCGGCAGTGCTGCTGACACTGGCAAAGCGCATCCATGACGAAAAGATCCAGCTGAATCGCAGCCTGTGGATCAGCTTTACCGTCCACGAGGAGATCGGCCACGGCGGCGCCGCCTTTATCCCCGAGGGGCTCACCGAAATGATGAGCGTGGATATGGGCTGCGTGGGCGAAGGCCTGACCTGCGACGAGCGGCAGGTATCCATCTGCTCCAAGGACGGCGGCGGACCCTACAACTATGATGCCGTTTCCGACCTGATCCGCATCGCCGAGCGGGAAAAACTCAACTATGCGGTGGACGTCTATCCCTTCTATTCCTCCGACGTGGACGTTTCCCTGCGTGCGGGCTATGACGTGCGGCACAGCCTGATCGGCCCCGGCGTCTACGCCTCCCACGGCTATGAGCGCACCCATATCGACGGTCTGACCAACACCTTTGACCTGCTCTGCGGATATCTTCTGTAACCTGCAAGGCAAAAGCCCGCTGTCCCCGATCTATGGGGCACAGCGGGCTTTTTTACTGTCCTCGCGGAAAAGAGAACGTCCACAAAAGCGCCCGTGCGATCTGTCCCGTCAGCCATGACGCCCCTGCCAGTATCTTTTTCAGCAGCCACACCACGGCGGGCGACAGGGTGCGGCGATAGGCAAAGGCTCCCCCCGCCAGTCCCAGCAGCAGATAAAACCGCAGCCGTCCATCGGTAGCATGAAGGAAAAACAGCAGAAACCCTGGCAGCACGGTCAGCCAGAACAGTCCGTCCGCCAGCGCCGTCCCCCGCTTTTTCCAGCGGAAATGAAGGCGCAGCGCCTGAAACAGATCATACAGCAGGCCTGCAGCCGCACCAAAGCAGGCGCAGCGCAGCAGGATCATCCACTGCTCCCCTGTTGACGTGGGCAGCAATTAAAACACCTTTGACCAGAACGAGCTCCGGCTTTTCCCCTCCCGGGAATAGCACAGCGCCGAGATGTTTCCCTCCAGCGTCAGCTCGCCCACGTCGAGGGTCAGCTTTTCCACATGGAGCCCTTCCCCCTCCACCGTGAGCTGACCCATGGAGGTCTCCATCACCACCTCTTCCTCGTCAAAGCTGAGCACCTCGCTCACCCCTGAAACGCTGAGGCGGTGGCGTTCCTCCAGAACGATGCTGTGGGGCGTGTCCCCTGTAAACTCGTGATTTTTGACCATAAAAATGCCTCCTCATTCCATCTGTCTGATGTATATGAGAAGGCGTTTTGTTTTATTCCTGCCCTTCGGGCAGCTCCTGATAGAGCAAGGCGGCCTGCTCCTTTGTGGCAAACTCGGGCACCTGCAGCACCTTGACCCGCAGGCTCCGGTTGCCGAAGGTGATGCCGATCACATCGCCCACCTTGACCTGATAAGAGGCCTTGGCCTCCTTGCCGTTGACGGTGACGCGGTCTCCGTCGCAGGCCTCGTTGGCCACGGTGCGGCGCTTGATGAGGCGCGCCACCTTGAGATATTTGTCCAGCCTCATGTGTTCCTCCGAAAAATAAGAAAGCGGCGGGATCCCGTGACCCCGCCGCGCAATCGAATCTTACTCAGCGACCTTGTCCTTGAGAGCCTTGCCGGCCTTGAAGACGGGAGTCTTGGTAGCGTCGATCTTGATGGTTTCGTTGGTACGGGGGTTGCGGCCCATGCGGGCGCCGCGCTTTTTCACCTCAAAGGTGCCAAAGCCGATGATCTGCACCTTGTCCTCTTTGGCAAGAGCCTCGGTGACAGCTTCCACAGCGGCGGTCAGAGCCTTCTCCGCGTCCTTCTTCGTCAGTCCGGCCTTCTCAGCGATGGCGGCGACCAGTTCAGTCTTGTTCATAGTATTGCCTCCTAATAATTATAAATGAGCTTTTTATGAAAACGGAGCTTGTCCGTGTTTCTCAGGATTGTTTTTTGGCGGCGTTCCACAGGGCAGTCATTTCATCCAGCGAGAGCCCGGAGAGCTTGTCCCCGGCGGAATGCTCCATGGCGGCAAAGCGGGTCATAAACTTGCGGGTGGCGCCCATCAGCGCCTCCTCCGGGTCGATGTCCAGCTTGCGGGCGACGTTGACGGCGGCAAAGAGCAGATCACCCAGCTCCTCCTCCGCGCGGTCGCGCTGGGAGAGCACCTCCTCCAGCTCGTCGGTCTCCTCCCGAAGCTTGTCCACCGCACCCTGAACCTCCGGCCAGTCAAAGCCCGAACGCTTTGCCCGGGACTGCACCTTTTCGGCATAAATCAGGGCGGGCAGGGATTTTGCCACATCGTTCATGGCGTCAGTATAGGTCTGCTGATGCTTTTCCTTGCGTTTGACCTCCTCCCAGAGGTCGAGGGTCTGGGCGGCGTCGGTAAGCCTTTCCCCGTCGCCGAAGATGTGGGGATGACGGTCGATCAGCTTGCGGCAGATGCCGGTGCACACATCGCCGATATCAAAGCTGCCGGCCTCCTTGGCCATCTGGGCGTGAAAGACCACCTGAAGCAGCACATCACCCAGCTCTTCGCACAGGTGGGGCGCGCTTTTCTGGTCGATGGCCTCAGCCACCTCATAGGCTTCTTCGATAAAGTTGCGCCGGATGCTCTCATGGGTCTGCGCCACATCCCACGGACAGCCGCCCTTGGGATCCCGCAGAATCGCCATGATTTCCAGCAGGTCGTTGAAGTCGAATTGCGTCCTTAATAAATCTACCATATTTTCCCCTTCTTGGCAACAGTCATTCCACGAAATTTCAAGTTTTTTACGATTTTTTCTCCCTTGGGGAGGGTGCGGATGTCCTCTTCCGGGACGGCGCCGCATGCCAGCACGGTGATCCCGTAAAACAAGGCGGAGCAGCTCACACAAAAAAGAACGGCGATCAGGCCGCTGCCCAGCATTCTTTCCAGCGGCTTCCACATCAGGGCGGTGAACCCGCCCATCAGAGCGGCGGCGGCCAGCGGTCGGGCAAAGGCGCGGCGAAGAGAAACCTCCGCTTTCTGTCTGCGGATGCTGCCCAGATTGCACAACAGCATGACGAGATAGCTCAGCCCGGTGGCGACGGGTACGCCCACAATGCCCACCTCGGGGATTCCCACCAGAACATAGTTGCACGCCGCCTTGACGGCGGCTCCTGCAGCCATCGCCCGGAGGGGAAGCTCCGGCCGACCCATGGCCTGCAGCACCGGGTTGGTCACCGACACCATGGACGCCAGAAACACCGACGGCGCCAGCAGTCGAAGCAGGGGCGCGGCCAGCGCCACCGCCTCGTCCTGACGGATAAAGAGGGCTCCCAGAATGGGCTGCGGCAGAATGGCCAGCCCAACGGCGCAGGGAAAGGCCAGCAGTCCGGTGAGACGGAAGGCGCTTTCGATGAGCGCTCCGGTGCGTCCCCTGTCCCCCACAGCCAGCGACGCGCTGACGGCGGGCAGCAGGCTGACCCCGATGGCCACCACCAGCGTCATGGGAAGGTTGAACAGCTTGACGGCATAGCCGTAGGCGCCGTAGGCAAAGCCCGCCGCGGCGGGGGTGAGGAAGCATTTTTCCTGCAGGCGCAGCTTGACCATAAAGGTGTCGATGAGGATGCTGAGATGAAACACCGATGCCCCCACCGTCACTGGAACGGCCAGGCGAAACAGCTCGCGCAGCAGCTCCCTATCCCCACGGCAAGCGCCGCCCGGGGGGATGGGCTCCTCCCGATGGGTCAGCCGGTAGACCAGCACATAGACCGCACTGAGCATCGTTCCGATCGTCACGCCGCCGATGGCACCTGCCACCACGATCTCCAGCGGATAGCCCCTGCCGTGGAGCCAATATGCCAGTCCGAGACCGAAGAGCAGCTTGCCCAGCGATTCCACGATCTGGGAGACCGCCGTGGGGATCATGTTGGACAGCCCCTGATAATAGCCCCGCGTGGCCGAAACCATGCAGGTGAAAAGAATGGTGGGAGAAACAGCCAGCAGCGCATAGCGGCAGCCGCTGCCGATCATTCCGCAGATGGGGCGGGACAGCGCAGCCACCAGACCGGTGAGCGACAGTCCCAGCACAAAAAACGCCCGGAAGGTGAGACGGCGGATGCGCGCCAGCTCTCTCCCCCGCCCCAGCGCCCGCGCCTCGGCCACCAGCTTGGAGACCGCCACGGGCAGCCCCGCAGACGAGATCACATACATGGCGGCATAGACGTAATAGGCGCTGATAAAGATATCGTTGCCCTCCGCGCCATACAGGTTGGCCAGCGGGATGGAAAAGAAGGCGCCGATCAGCTTGACCGCGATGCCCGATGCCATCAGCAGCGCCGTTCCTCCGAAAAAGGAGCGTTTTTTGTCTTGTTTCAAAAGCACATCCACCTTTCGCGGGGAATCCCCGCTCAGCTTTGTGCTTTTACTTTATGCCCGGAACAGGCGGTCCATGACGGAGGACAGGCCGTGATAGACCCGCTCCAGATCGATGGTGGAAAAGACGCCGTTTTCATACAGCACCCTGCCCCGCACCATGGTGAGGCAGACATCGCTTCCGTGGGCGGAATAGGCCAGCGTGGACGCGGGATGGTGCACCGGCTGCAGATTGGGACGAGCCGTATCGATGAGAATCAGGCTGGCGTCATAGCCGGGCGCCAGCTGTCCGATGCTGTCCTCCCTGCCCTGGGCATAGGCACCGGCGCGGGTGGCCATATACAGCGCCTGATAGGCGGGAATCTGACGGGGATCGCCGGAAAAGCCCTTTTGCAGCAGAGCGGCCAGCTTGATCTCCTCGAACAGATCGTGATTGTTGTTGGAGCAGACGCCGTCGGTGCCCAGAGACACACGCACGCCCCGCTCCAGCATCTTTGCGATGGGGGCGACGCCCGAGCCAAGCTTGAGATTGCTCACCGGGTTGTGAGCGACGGTGACGTTCTTTTCCCGCAGCAGATCGATATCCTCGTCCGACACCCACACGCAGTGGGCGGCGGTGGTGCGCACGTCAAAGACGCCGTGCTCCGCCAGAACGGCAGCCGGGGTCTTGCCATATTTTTCGATGCACTCCCGATGCTCTTTTTCGGTCTCGGAGAGGTGGATGTGCATGTTCAGACGGTTTTCTCTGGCAAAGGAGGACAGCTTTTCCCACAGACCGGGAAAGCTGGTGTATTCGGCGTGCACCGAGGCATCCAGCCGGATGCGCCCATCGTCCGCTCCGTGGAAGCGCTCCAGCACCTCCAGATTCTGCTTTGTCACCTTGTCGGTTACGTAATCGTAGGCGGCGGGATCAAAGGCCATGGCGGCATTGGACAGATTGCCGTACAGTCCGGCATCCTGCACCGACTGCGCCATAGAGGGCAGGTGCATATACATATCGGTCATGGACACCGTTCCGGTGGACAGCATCTCGGCCATAGCCAGCTGCATGCCCAGATAGATGTCGTCGCCCGTCAGCTTGGCCTCCACCGGGAAAATATAGTCATACAGCCACGTTTGCAGGTTATAGTCGTCGGCATAGCCCCGCATAAGCGCCATAGCGGCGTGGGAGTGGGTGTTGACCAGACCGGGCATGGCGTTTTTGCCCGTGCCGTCGATCGTCCGCTTGCTCTCCTCCCCGCAGGGTGTCTCGGAAAGATAGACGATCTTCCCGCCCCGGATGCCGATGCAGGCGTTTTTCAACAGATGCTTGTCGTCGTCCATGGTGAGGACGGTGCAGTTTTTGATCAGGGTATCCAACATGTTTTATCCTCTCATTTCTTGCAGGCAGGCGCGGATCAGGGCGGTAAAGCTGTCCTTTGCCCGGGCGGCCGCGGCGTTGACCTCTTCGCCGGACAGCGGCTGCATCAGGATCCCGGCGGCCATGTTGGTCATCAGGGAAACGCCCAGCGTGCGGATGCCGCAATGGTTGGCAGCGGTGGCCTCATAGACGGTGGACATGCCGGCGGCGTCGCCGCCCAGCGTGCGGGCGAGGACGATCTCGGCGGGCGTCTCAAACTGGGGGCCGGGGAAATAGAAATAGACGCCGGTCTGGGTGCGCAGACCCAGCTTGTCCGCCAGTCTGCCCGCCATCTCCCGCAGGGCGGGATCGTAGGTGGTGGTCATATCGCAGAACCGGGGGCCGAACTGAGGCAGATTCTCGCCCCGCAGGGGGCTTTCCCCCATGATGCGGATATGATCCCGGATGAGCATCAGATCGCCCACCTGATAGCTCTTGTTGATGGCGCCGGCAGCATTGGTGACGATCATATATTCCACGCCCAGCAGCTTTGCCACACGGACGGGAAACACGATCTCTTCCGGAGAATAGCCCTCGTAATAGTGCATTCTCCCCTGCATCACCATAACCTCGGTGCCCTCCAGCGTGCCGGTCACCAGTCTCCCCTTGTGGTCGGGGGCGGTAGAGGGACGGAAATGGGGAATGTCTCCATAGTCGATGCAGACGGCGTCCTCCACCTCGTCGCCCAAAAATCCCAGCCCGGAGCCGAGAATGAGCAGCACCCGGGGATGGCGTTTGCCGATACGTTGACGAATAAAATCGGCGCTTTCCTGATAAGCCGAATAGGGCAGCATACTTCCTCTTTTCCGCGGAAAAGCCCGCTGAGCGGCGGTTTTTTCCCCTCAGCAGGCTTATCTCGCTTTGTTTATTGCAGCTTTTCGCCGCAGACGCGGCAATAGATATCGTTCTTGTCCACCGTCTTGCCGCACACGGGGCAGACCACGGTGGTGCGCAGGGCAGCCTGTTCGGCCTTGAGATCGGCGATCTCGGCGTATTTTGCGTCGATCTCCTCCAGACGCGCCTGCAGCGCTTCCTCATCGGTCTCGGTGCCGGTGTGGGTGAGATAGACCATCCGGCCGATATCCCGCATGGCCAGCTCGATCTCGTTGTTCAGATCCATCAGCTTGAGGGTGCGCTTGGTTTTGGTGACCACTCTGCCGCCTCTTTTGGTCACCGAGCCCGCCACCTGCGACGCGGCATCGGCCGCCGCTTCGGCGGTGAGCTTTACCTTTTCCAACAGTTCCTTTGCACGTTCATCCATTCAAAAACACCTCCTGCATTGGGTTTTGTCCGTTCTGTCGTCCGTCTTCTGTTCTAACGATCCAATAGGGTGCGCTTTTCGGCGGCGATGGCGTCGATCCGTTCCAGATACTCCTTGGGGTATTTGGGATTTGCCACCCGGTGTACCTTGCGCCCGTTTTCCGAGCACAGCTTGCTCACGCCGCCCGAGCCGAGGGCGATGACGTCGGAAAGCTCCTCCATCATGCAGATGTTGTAATGAGAGGCCGTTCCCGGACGGCAGAAGCCCACGTTTTCCAGCCCGCCCGCCATGTATTTCTGCCGATAGAGGTAGTAGGGCTCGTACCCCAGCCCCTCCAGGTGGGCATAGGCGCGATCCAGCGTTTCGGCGGGCAAAACACCGGTCGCCCCGAAATAGAGCCGTGCGCCCCGCTTTCGCGCGAGGCAGTGGATAGTGATATTGTCAGGCTCCAGCGCCGCCACCCGGCGAACGCTGCGGAGCAGGCTCTCGTCGTCGTCGCCGGGCAATCCGGCGATCAGATCCATATTGATGAGAAAGTCGCCGCTCTCCCGCGCCATGCGGTAGCAGGCTTCGATATCGGCGGCGGTGTGGCAGCGTCCCACTCCCCGCAAAACGGCGTCGTTCATGGTCTGGGGGTTGATGCTGATCCGGCTGACGCCGTGGGTGCGCATCACGTCCAGCTTGCCTCGGGTGATGGTCTCGGGGCGTCCCGCCTCCACCGTAAACTCCCGGCAGGCGCTCAGGTCAAAGGCGCGATGAATGGCTGAAAGCAAGGCATCCAGCTGGGCTTCGTCCAGTGTGGTGGGGGTGCCGCCTCCGATGTAAACACTGCCCAGCGGGATGGCGTGGGTGCGCAGCAGCTCTCCTGCCGCCTCCACCTCCTGCAAAAGGGCGTCCACATAGGGCGGGATCATATGACCCCAGCGGGTCATATCGTTGCTGACAAAGCTGCAATAGCTGCATTTTGCCGGGCAAAACGGGATGCCCAGATAAAGCTGGGTCTCTCTTGGAAGCAGGCTGTCCTCGGCGGCGAGGGCATACTCTGCCGAGCGGATGCACAAACGGCGGCGGTTTTCGCTGACGTCGTAATGCTCCCGCAGATAATCGTCCAGCGCCGCCCGGTCCATCCCCTCCCGGATGGCAAGGCGCGCGGGCTTGGCGGGCTTGACCCCCGTCATGCTTCCCCACACCGGCTTGTGATCCAGCAAGGGCAGCAGCGCCTGATAAACGGCGGATTTGACGGTGTAGGTCAGCACCCGCTTGTACTCCTCCCCGTCGGTCTCCTGGGGTACGGGATTGGACAGGGTGATCTCGCTGTGCCTTTCCCCCATGCGGATCTGGGCGGAGGCGAAGATGCTTCCGTTTTCCTCCCATGCCCGGCTGCGGCAGCCGTCGGCATTCTCAGGCAAAGATGCGACCCGATCGTGGGGCTCGTCAGGCAGCAGAGAGATCAGCATCTCCTGCACGCCGTTGTCCCGGTCGTGACCTTCCAGCGTGTACTTCATCGGCGCTGTGCCTCACGCATGTAGAGATTGTGCTCCCGCTCGTATTGCAGCGTGGTAAAGCTCTCGTGGCCGGGGAATACGCTGTAATCTCCTTCCAGCAGGCTAAGGCGCTTGAGAGAGCGCAGCATGTCCTCCATGCTGCCTGTCTCCAGATCGGTGCGCCCGCAGCTCTCCTGAAAGAGCGTATCGCCGGAAAACATGGCGTTTTCACACAAAAGGACGCAGCTTCCTGCCGTGTGCCCGGGGGTGTGGAGCACCTGAAAGCACAGGCTCCCGGCTTCGATCCGGGCGCCGTCGGTGAGATAGCGGTCGGGCTTTGGCGGCCGATAGCGCTCTGCCCTGCCGAACATCCGCGCCTCCTCGGCGGACAAAAGCCATTCGTCCTCCCGATGGATGGCCAGGGGTGCTCCGGTGGCCTCTACAATAGCGGTGGAGGCCAGAATATGATCGTAATGTCCGTGGGTCAAAAGCACCACGCGGACAGTAAGGTTATTCTGCTTTACAGCATCCAGGATGCGATTTGCATATGCGCCGGGGTCGATCACGGCGCAGTCGCCCGTCGCTTCGTCGCTGACGAGATAGCAGTTGGTGCTCAGCATGCCAACTGCAAGGCTTCTGATCTGCATGGCGGTTCCTCACTTATTTCTTCATCATCTGGTCGGTGTCCAGGATAAGCGTTACCGGGCCGT
>CADBTM010000207.1 GCA_902797555.1 Oscillospiraceae bacterium | reverse complement strand
GATCGTGGCGATCTTTCTGGCGGTGCTCGAGCTGTCCCGTTCCAGAAAGATCATGATCGAGGACAGCGAAGAAGAGGGGTACACCCTGCGTCTTGCCACAAAGGAAGAGCAGGCCGCAGATCCCTTATATCAGGACGGAGAAGACGATGGAACTGTATGAGCTGGAACGCACCCTGGAGGCGGTACTGTTTGCCGCAGGAGATTCGGTCTCGGAAGGCAAGCTGTGCGCGGTGCTGCAAATCGACAAAATTGCCCTGCAGGAGGCGGCGAAAAGCCTGTCCGATCACTACGATTTTGACCGGAGGGGCATCTGCCTGCTCCATCTGGATGACCGCTATCAGCTGGCCTCCCGGCGGGATTATGCAGCGCAGGTGCGCGCAGTGCTGGAAACACGCAAGCCGCAAAGCCTGACCTCCGCCGCTTTGGAGGTACTTGCTGTGGTAGCCTACAAGCAGCCTGTCACCAAGGCGTATATCGAACAGATCCGCGGTGTGGACAGCACCTATACCATCGGGAGTCTGGTGGACAAAGGGCTGATCGAGGATTGCGGACGGCTGGATGTGCCCGGCAGACCGATCCTTTACCGCACCACAGAGGTTTTTTTGCGATCCTTTGGGTTAAACTCTATCCAGCAGCTCCCGCCGCTGGAAAGCTTTGGCCAGGAGGATCAACAGCAGCTGATTATGCGCGAGCTGTCCGATGACGGAGCACAGATCGCGCAGGAGGATGGAGAAAAGGAAGAGACGCCGGAAAGCGAGGCTTGACTTTGAGGGTCGTAGGATACGTTCTTTTGGGGCTGGTATTGCTGCTTCTTTTTCTGCTGCTCTTGCCTGTACGGGCAAGAGTAAGATATGATGGGACGCTGCGCCTGTGGGCAGGATATGGACCTGTCAACCTAAAACTCCTTCCCAAAAAAGAAAATACAGGAAACGAGGCTGCACCCAAAAAGCCAAAGAAGAAGAAGAAAGAAAAGCCAGCACCTGAAGAGGGGAAAAAGAAGAAAAAGCTTTCCCTTACCCCGGCAGAGATAATGGATTATCTCCATATCGCGCTGGATGCAGTGGGAAAAATGCGGCGTCGTCTGTTGATTCCCCATCTGCAGGCGAACATCGTCGTGGGAGGGAAGGATGCCGCTGCTGTGGCGCTGACCTATGGACGCATGGCAGCCGGTATCTCTGCGCTCTATCCGGTTTTGGATCGGAATCTGCGCATTCGCAAAACAGATATCTCGGTGGATGCGGATTTTGACAAGACCAAAATCGAAGCGCTTTTGGATGTGACGGTTTCCGCCTGTCCGCTGCGGCTGCTGTTTGCCGCGATCCTCATCGCAATCGCATTTTTAAAGGCATATTTGAAGAATAAAAAGATGAAAGAGAAGAAAGGTGGCGCAAGCAATGAGCAGCATCAATGACGCAATGGGGCTGACCATGGACAAGCTGAGAGAGATGGTGGACGTCAACACCGTGGTTGGACAGCCCATCACCACGCCCGACGGTACCACGCTCATCCCGGTTTCCAAGGTGGTTTTTGGATTTGCTTCCGGCGGTACTGACGGCACGAATATTCGCTATGGCGCAGGCAGCGGCGCCGGTGTTACCATTACACCGCTGGCCTTTATCGTCATCAGCAACGGCAATATTCGCATGCTGTATGTAGAGCCTCCTGCAAATACCACGCTGGACAAGGCCGTGGATATGATCCCCGGTATCGTGGACAAGCTGGGCATTTCCGACATACTGAAAAAGAACCCCACCGAGCAGGAAACCGTTTATTGATGACATAAAGCCGTCTCCGACGCCGTATTTTAGACGGGGTGACGGCTTACGAAAAAGATCATCTGTTTTGTCGCCATTGTGTTGGCGATGTGCTGTGGAGTTTCCGGCAATGTATATGCGGAAGATACGGCCTTTCCGATCCTTCAGGCAGAATGTGCTGTATTGATGGATGGAGACAGCGGGGAAGTGCTCTTTTCCAAAGACCCCGACAAACCTCACGGAATGGCGAGCACCACAAAGATCATGACTGCACTGGTGGCGCTGGAGCTGTACGATCCCGAAGCCGTCGTCACTGTGCGCCCTCAGTGGACACAGATCGAGGGATCTTCGATCTATCTCAAGCCCGGAGAACAGGTGACGGTGCAAACACTGCTGTACGGTCTTTTGTTGGAAAGTGGAAACGACGCTGCAGAAGCGCTCGCCGGTATGCATCCGGAGGGAAAACCGGGATTTGTCCATGCCATGAATGCAAAAGCTTCCGCCCTCGGTCTGACAAGCACACACTTTGCAAATCCGAGCGGGCTGGACGAAGAGGATCATTACACCACGGCGCGGGAGCTTGCGCTGTTGGCATGTGATGCAATGAAAGAACCCGTTTTTTCCCGGATCGTTGAGACAAAAGAAATCGAGATGGATGCTCGGTGTTTTCGCAACCACAACAAGCTTTTGTGGGAGGCCGACGCCTGCGGAATCAAAACCGGCTTTACCAAAAAGAGCGGCAGATGCCTTGTTTCCGCAAAGCGCAAATTGGGGCGAACGATGATCTGTGTGACACTCAATGATCCGGCGGATTGGGATGACCATCAAGCGCTGTACGACAGCTTTTTTTCCCAATGCTCCCTGTGCGAGATCGCAGGGGCAGGGGATTGCGGCTCGGTACCGCTGGTTTCCAGTGAAAAGCAGGAAGCGCGTCTGTATATCAGCGAAAGCTTTTCTGCTTATCTCACGCAGGATGAGCGGAAAAGCATCACATGCAAACTGATCGGTCCGCGGTTTTGCTATGGCGCGGTTGCCGCAGGCCAGCGCTACGGAGCCCTTCGGATCTATCTGGGAAAGCATCTTCTCTGGGAAACGCCGGTGTTTTTCGCAACGACCTCAAACGGAGCTTCGCCTTCGCCGTGGCGACGATTGCGCGGCAAAACATAACAGGAGTACAATTTGAAGGAACGAGTGCAAAAGCTGCTGTCCGCAGCTGGGATTTGCTCCAGACGGACAGCGGAAGAATATATCAAACAAGGCCGTGTAAAGATTAACGGCCTTACAGCAAATTTGGGGGATCCCGCCGATCCCGTCATCGATGAGATCCGACTGGACGGCAAAAGGATCTCTGTTTCTGCTGCAAAGCACGTCTACATCATGCTGAACAAACCGAGAGGGTACGTCACCACGCTCTCCGACGAAAGCGGTCGGCCCACGGTAGCCGATCTGGTGCAGGATGTTCCGCAGAGAGTCCATCCGGTAGGCCGTCTGGACATGCATTCCGAAGGGCTGCTGATCCTGACGAACGACGGGGAGTTGACGCAAAAGCTGACCCATCCCTCCCATGAGGTATATAAAGAGTATTTGGTCAAGCTCAGTCCGGATGAGCCGGGTCTTTTGCCGCCGCAGGAGGCTGTATCGCAGGTAACTGAGCTGGACGGTGAAACGATCGTCCCTGCCAGATGCCGGCTGTTGGCCGAGTCTCAGGGCGTCTATGTGATGACCATTGCCATCCGTCAGGGAAAAAACCGCCAAATCCGACGGATGTGTGCCAAGTGCGGATATACGGTTAATGCTCTAAAGCGTGTATCCGAAGGACCTGTAAAGCTTGGTGACTTGCCAGTTGGAACATGGCGTTATCTTACAAAAAAAGAGATAGACTATTTAAAATCCATTTGACGAAAAGAAGGGATTGTATGAAACGGATCAACGAAGCGATTTCTGAAAATGCCGGCACCTTTACCAAAGGACAGCATATCATCGCCCGCTTTATCACCGAGCACTGTGATAAAGCCGCCTTTCTGAGCTCTTTTGACCTGGCTGCCGTTACGGGCGTCAGCCAGTCTACCGTGATCCGTTTTGCCTCTGCCCTTGGCTATAACGGCTACGGCGAGTTTCAGGATGCCATGCAGGTCGAGCTGAAATACCGGCTGAACACGCTGGAACGCTTTGAGGTCACGGATGAGAGCGCCTCGTCCGACAGCGAGCTGCTCAACAGTATTGCGATGCATGACACGCTGAATATCAAGAAAAACCTCAATCTCAATCCCATTGACGCGCTGCACAATCTGTGCACCCGTCTGATGCTCTCCGGCAAGGTTTACATTTACGGTCAGCGCTTTTGCTCTGCTGCTGCGGTTTATCTGGCCTCTTATCTGCAGGTGCTATTGCCCAACGTGTGCTGTCTCAATCTGTCGGGAATGGATCCCCTCAGCTCTGCTGCGGGAATGACCCCCGGCGACCTGCTTATCTGTTTTTCCTTCCCGGATCATTTACATGATACTCTCGATCTTTTGTCCTATGCCCGGGAGAGAGAGGTTTGCACGGCGACGATCACCGAAAGCCACGATTCCGACGCCGCAAAGGATGCCGATATCAGTCTGAT
>CADBTM010000206.1 GCA_902797555.1 Oscillospiraceae bacterium | reverse complement strand
TCCGCCAAAAAGATGGTGGAGCGCTCCCGCACCGAGGTGTGGGACGCACTGGACTGCGTCATCAAGGGACACCCCGTCATGCTTAACCGCGCGCCGACGCTGCACCGTCTGGGCATTCAGGCCTTTGAGCCCATCCTGATGGAAGGCCGCGCCATCAAGCTGCATCCGCTGGTGTGTACCGCTTTCAACGCCGACTTTGACGGTGACCAGATGGCCGTTCACGTGCCTCTTTCCGCCGAGGCACAGGCCGAGGCCAGACTGCTGATGCTGTCTGCCAACAACCTGCTCAAGCCTCAGGACGGCGCCCCCGTTACCGTTCCCTCTCAGGACATGGTTCTGGGCTCTTACTATCTGACCATGGAGCGGGACACCGAGCCCGGCTCCGGCAAGATCGATCCCGAAACCGGCCGCATCGCGCCCAACAGCGGCGCCAAGGTCTTCTCCAGCGTGGACGAGGCCATGCTGGCCTATAACGACGGCGTGATCGGTATGCACTCTCTCATCCGTGTCCGTGTCACCAAGACCATCAACGGCATCACCGAGAGCCACATCATCGACGCCACCGCCGGACGCCTGATCTTCAATCAGGGCATCCCGCAGGATCTGGGCTTTGTGGATCGCAGCGATCCCGAGCGCGCCTTTGACCTGGAGATCACCTTCAAGTGCGGCAAAAAGCAGCTGCAGAAGATCATTCAGGCCAGCATCGAAAAGCATGGCTTTGCAGATACTGCCGAGCTGCTGGACCGCATCAAATCCATGGGTTACAAGTATTCCACGCTGGGCGCCATCACCGTGTCCGCCGCGGATATGTCCATTCCCGAAAAGAAATACGAGCTGG
Source organism: Oscillospiraceae bacterium (assembly GCA_902797555.1). Classification (GTDB taxonomy): domain Bacteria; phylum Bacillota; class Clostridia; order Oscillospirales; family Butyricicoccaceae; genus UBA4644. Next base: position 2,367 of record CADBTM010000206.1, on the reverse strand, counting down.
TGCGTGAGACCGAAGACCGCGTCGGCGAGATTTCCGATCTGTTTAAGATGGGTATGATCACCGATGACGAACGTCACCGTCTGGTCATCGAAGAGTGGGAGAAGACCACCAAGGATGTTACCACCGCCCTGATGAGCCATCTGGATCCCTTCAACCCCATCATGATGATGGCAGACTCCGGTGCCCGAGGCTCGGTCAACCAGATCCGTCAGCTGGCCGGTATGCGCGGCCTGATCGCCAACACCTCCGGCCGCACCATCGATATCCCCATCAAGGCAAACTACCGCGAAGGTCTGAGCGTTCTGGAATACTTCATTTCTTCCAGAGGCGCCCGTAAGGGTCTGGCCGATACCGCTCTGCGTACCGCCGACTCCGGTTATCTGACCCGCCGTCTGGTGGACGTCTCTCAGGACGTCATCATCCGTGAGATGGACTGCGGCGCCCACGAGGGCATCGAGGTCTATGAGATCAAGGATGGCAATCAGGTCATCGAGCCCTTCTCCGATCGTCTGGTGGGACGGTATCCGCTGAACGATATCGTCGATCCCAAGACCGGCGAGGTGCTGGTTTCTAAGGATAAGCTGATGGACAGCAGCGACGCAAAGAAGGTGGCGAACGCCGGTATCGAGCGCGTTAAACTGCGTTCTGTGCTCCACTGCAGGTCCCGCTACGGCGTGTGCGCCAAGTGCTACGGTTCCAACCTTGCATTCAACAATCCCATCGGCATCGGCGAGGCGGTCGGCATCATCGCCGCCCAGTCCATCGGCGAGCCCGGCACTCAGCTGACCATGCGTACCTTCCATACCGGCGGCGTTGCCGGCGGCGATATCACCCAGGGTCTTCCCAGAGTCGAAGAGCTGTTTGAAGCCCGCAAGCCCAAAAAGGCGGCCATCCTCACCGATATCGGCGGTCTCGTCCGTATCGAAGATGGCAAGCGCGGCCTGAACAATGTGGTTGTCACCGACCCCGAAACAGGGGAGACCAAGACCTATGCCGTGCCCGTTACCACCCAGCTGCGCGTCCACGACGGCGACCTGATCGAAAAGGGCACCGCTCTGATGGACGGCCCGTGGAATCCCCATGACGTCCTGCGCACCCGGAATGTGGAAGCGGTCCGCGCCTATCTGATCCAGGAAGTGCAGCGCGTGTACCGTCAACAGGGCGTGGATATCAACGACCGCCATATCGAGGTCATTGTCCGCCAGATGATGCGCAAGGTAAAGGTGGAGAGCGTTGGAACCACCGATCTGCTGCTGGGCGCCATGATCGAGATCAGCGAGTTTGCCGACGCCAATGAGCGCGCCTCCAAGCTGTGTGCCGAAAAGGGCGAGCCCTTTGAAGCGGCCACCTGCTCTCCCGTTCTGCTGGGCATCACCAAGGCCTCTCTGGCCACCGAGAGCTGGATGTCCGCCGCGTCCTTCCAGGAGACCACCCGCGTGCTGACCGAAGCCGCCATCAAGGGCAAGATCGATCCGCTGCAGGGCCTCAAGGAGAACGTCATCATCGGCAAGCTTATCCCCGCAGGCTCCGGTATGGCGATGTACAACTCTCCCGGATATGAAGAAGTTGAAGAAATTACAGAAGTTCTTGACTAATTCAAAAAAGTATTGTATACTAAAATAGTTGCGGGAGTTTCAGGAGGTAGACGATGCTTTTAGATCTGCAAGGCAAGAAAAAGACAGTCGGCCGGAAGCAATCGCAACGGGCGATCCTTGACGGGAAAGCCGAAACCATCTTTCTCGCAGACAACGCAGACGCCCATATCCGTCAGGATGTGCAGCGTTTGTGCGAGGAAGCGGGCGTCCCCATCGTGACCGTGGACACCATGGACGCGCTTGGGAAGGCCTGTGGGATTCAGGTGGGTGCCGCCGTTGCGGCTGTTCTGAAATCCTGATCGTATCACTATCAACGCTCTCCCCGCGCAAGCGGGGGAGCGTGAAATAGAAAATCTGTAAAGAAGGAGGAATATCGTCAATGCCTACGTTTAACCAGTTGGTAAGAAAGGGCAGAGAGCAGGCCACTTACAAGTCTACGGCTCCGGCTCTGCAGAAGGGCTTCAACTCCAAGAAGAAGATGTCCATCGATCTCGCTTCTCCCCAGAAGCGCGGCGTCTGCACCACCGTGAAGACCATGACCCCGAAAAAGCCGAACTCTGCGCTGCGGAAGGTCGCTCGTGTGCGCCTCACCAACGGCATGGAGGTCTGGGGTTACATCCCCGGCGTTGGCCACAACCTGCAGGAGCACTCTGTGGTTATGGTTCGCGGCGGCCGTGTAAAGGATCTGCCCGGTGTGCGTTATCACAGCATCCGCGGCACTCTGGACACTCTGGGCGTCTCCGGCCGTATGCAGCCTCGTTCCAAGTACGGC
>CADBTM010000205.1 GCA_902797555.1 Oscillospiraceae bacterium | reverse complement strand
GATGGAGATTGCGGGAGAAAGGCCGTCTATGGAATCCACATCCGGCTTTTCCATCTGTCCCAGGAACATTCTGGCATAGCTTGAAAGAGACTCAACATAACGGCGCTGTCCCTCTGCATATATCGTATCAAAGGCGAGGCTGCTCTTTCCGCTGCCGGAGATGCCGGTGATGACGGTGAGCTTGTCTCGCTTGATTTCAACGTCAATATTCTTCAGATTGTGCACTCTGGCACCCTTGATGATGATCGAATCCTGCATGGTCGTTCCTCTTTGCTTTGTAATCTGCTGAATGGTTATCGTGTAAGAAGAGTATTTGCATCGGTAAGGATCCGGCGCTGTCCCTCAAATTTCAGGCATTTCATCGCATCGTCATAGGGCAGACAAATCAACCGTCGGATCTCGCTGGACGCACGTGGCACCTGATTGGGCGGACAGGCCGCAAGGAAGTAGGTCACCCTCTTTTTGTGATAGGGCGGCCTGCGAAGCTGGTATTCCTCTACCCCGCGGAAGGATCCGACAAAATAGGCGTCTACGCCGGTTTCCTCCTTGATCTCCCGAAGGGCGGTCTCATGCTCGGTCTCTCCGGCCTCCATATGGCCCTTGGGAAAGCCCCATCCTGCGCCCAAAACCAGAACGTAGGTGATCCTTCCCCGCTGTCTTCGATAGAGCACGGCACCGCAGGAAATTTCCATTTTCTCCCCTTGATCCGTCATGCTTTTCCCTTCTGTTTCTCTTCCTTTTGCTTGCGGAGATCCTTGATCTGATCCCGCAGAACTGCGGCATATTCAAACTCCAGCATTTTGGAGGCTTCCCGCATCTGTCGCTCCAGACGATGGATCTCGGCATCGATGTCGGCGATCTTCATCTTTTTCCGGCTGGCTGCGGGCAGCTTGGCCTCGCTGTCATGGGAGATTTCAATGATGTCACGGACGCTCTTGAACACCGTCTTTGGTACGATTCCGTGTTCTTCGTTGAATTGCTGCTGCACCTGACGGCGGCGATAGGTTTCGTCGATGGCTGCCTGCATGGAGGGCGTGATCACATCGCCGTACATGATGACCTTGCCCGAGGCATTTCGTGCGGCGCGGCCGATGGTCTGGATCAGCGAGGTTTCCGAACGGAGAAAGCCCTCCTTGTCTGCGTCGAGGATCGCCACCAATGACACCTCCGGGAGGTCCAAGCCTTCGCGCAGCAGATTGATGCCCACAAGCACCTGAAACTCGCCCAAACGGAGATCCCGAAGGAGGGTCATGCGCTCGATGGTGTCGATATCGTGGTGCATGTATTTGACCTTGATCCCCCGTTTGGACAGGTAATCGGTGAGGTCCTCCGCCATGCGCTTGGTGAGCGTGGTCACCAAAACACGCTCGTTTTTCGTCTCCCGCTCTTTGATCTCGGCGATCAGATCGTCGATCTGCCCCTCGGTGGGACGAACATCCACCTCAGGATCCAGCAGACCGGTGGGGCGGATGATCTGCTCCACGATCTGGCTGGAGCGGGAGCGCTCGTATTCGCCGGGGGTGGCGGAGACATAAATCACCTGATTGAGCCGCTGGGTAAACTCGTCAAAACTGAGCGGACGGTTGTCAAAGGCCGAGGGCAGACGGAACCCGTAATCCACCAGCATCTGCTTTCTTGCCCGATCACCGTGATACATGGCCCGCAGCTGAGGCAGCATCACATGGGATTCGTCGATGAACAGCAGGAAATCCTTCGGAAAATAGTCCAGCAGTGTATAGGGAGCGCTGCCCGGTGCGCGGCGGGACATGACCCGGGAATAGTTTTCGATCCCGGAGCAAAAACCGATTTCCCGCAGCATTTCCATATCGTATTCCGTCCGCTGACGGATACGCTGCGCTTCGATCAGCTTGCCGTTGTCCTCAAAATACTTGACCCGTTCCTCCATTTCCGCCTGAATATCTTTCAAAGCCTCTTCCATTTTGTCCTTTGGTGTGACATAATGAGAAGCAGGATAGATCGCAACGTGATCCACATAACGCATGGGGGCTCCCGTGACGGGATGGATCTCGGAGATGCGGTCGATCTCATCTCCAAAAAACTCTACGCGGATGGCGTATTCGTCGGTATAGGCAAGATGGATTTCGATCGTATCGCCTCTTACGCGGAAGCGGTTGCGCTCGAAATTGACGTCATTGCGCTCATATTGGAGCTCCACCAGCTTTCTGCACAGCGCGTCCCGATCCCGTTCCTGTCCAACCCGCAGAGAGAT
>CADBTM010000204.1 GCA_902797555.1 Oscillospiraceae bacterium | reverse complement strand
GCTTGCTCATACGGACGGGCTGACCGTCCCGCACCAGCTGCACCAGCTGCATGAGGACGATCTCCAGACGGTGGCTGCCGTCCAGTCCCAACGCGTCGAGGGCGCATTTCAGCCGCGCCACGTGGCCGTGGTGGTCGGCACCCCAGATGTTGATCACCCGATCAAAGCCGCGGACGGCAAATTTGTTCCGGTGGTAGGCGATATCGGCGGCAAAATAGGTGTAAAAACCATTTGCCCGGCGGAGCACGTCGTCCTTGAGCTCCAGCTTTTCGATTTCCTCCTCGGTTTTGCCCTCGGCCTGATACATGGCCCGCAAAAGCTGGGAGGTGCGCAGCCAGAGGGCGCCCTCTTTTTCATAGGTATAGCCGTTGTCGGTCAGCTTTTGCACGGTGTCGGCCACATAGCCGCTGTCGTGAAGGGTGCTTTCAAAGAACCATGTGTCATAGGTGATGTGATAGCGCTGCAGGTCGGCCTGCATGGCGGGGATATTGTGCTTGAGACCAAAATCGGCCAGGGCGGCGTGGAGCTTGTCCGTCGGCCAGTCTGCGGGCTCGTCCCCCTGCTCCTGCCGGAACAGCTTTGCCAGCTGGATGATGTCGGCGCCGTGATAGCCGTCCTCGGGAAACTCCACCGCGTCCTCGCCCCGGATCTGCTGGATATAGCGGGCTTCCAGCGACTTGGCGAATTTCTCCACCTGATTGCCGGCGTCGTTGACGTAGAATTCCCGGCTCACCGTATGTCCCGCCCGGGAGAGCACCTCGGCCAGACTGTCGCCCAGCACGCCGCCCCGGGCGTTGCCCATGTGCATGGGGCCGGTGGGGTTGGCGGAGACAAACTCCACCATCACCTTTTCGGGGTGATCCGCCTGCGTGCAGCCATAGTCCTCGCCCTCGGAGACGATGTCCTCCAGAACGTCCTCAAACCAGCCGTGTCCCAGACGGAAATTGAGAAAGCCCGGCCCCGCGATCTCCACGGAGGCAAAACACGAGCCCTCCAGCGCCATCTTCGCCACAAGGATCTCAGCCGCCTTGCGGGGCGGCAGGCGCAGCAGCTTGGCATTCTGCATGGCAAAGCCGCTGGCATAATCGCCGTTGCGCACGTCCTTGGGGATCTCGATCTGCGGGGCGCGGACGTCGGCCTGAGGCAGCTCGCCCGCCTCCACGGCGGCGCGATATGCGGAAAGAATCAGGCCGGAGGCCTGAGAAATGGCGGATTGAATGCGGTTCATTGGGGGATCGCTCCTTTCGCGTCAGCGTTTTTGATGTCGAGGCAGAGGTGATTGACCCCCACGGCATTGTTTCCGATCTCGACGGCGTACTTCACGTCGACGATGCCGCCGTCGTCGGTGAGGGTATTCTTGATCTTTTGGGTGGAGATGACCACCGAAAGATCGCCATAGTCGGTGTGATAGAGGGACAGATGGCGCTTGCCCTGCTGAAACACCAGCTCGGAGGGGTAGGGTCCCGTGCGGATCACCCGGACGGTGTCCGGCGAGATGCGCAGGGTGGTGCGGGTGCCCTCCAGCCCGGTGAGGGCGGATTCCTCATAGCTCACGTAATAGGTGCCGTTTTTGCGGTACAGACGCCCGCCGGTCACCAGCGTGATGGGATCCTGCTGCTCATATTCATTTTCCTGCAGTCCCTGAATGGAGATGATTACGTCTTTTTTCATAAAAACAAAGGTGCTCCTTTGGTGAAATTGCGCATAGAAAGAAGAAAGGGGTATTCCCTCATACCATACACTATACCACAGAATTGCAAAAATGCAAAACAAAAAACGTTTTTTTTGGGAAAACCTCTGAATCGCTGTTGTTTCGTTCAAAACTTCATTGCTTTATTCCCACAATTTTGTTATAATATAAACAATCATATAATCCCGAAAATTGGCCTTTCTCTCGCAGATCGGCCGCACAAGAAGAGGAGTCGATGGACTATGAAGATCCAAATCACGGAAACCGTCCTGCGGGACGCGCAGCAGTCGCTGATGGCGACCCGTATGCCCATCGGGGACTTTTTGCCGGTGCTGGAAACCATGGACAAGGCCGGCTACTACTCGCTGGAATGCTGGGGCGGCGCCACCTTTGACAGCTGCCTGCGCTATCTCAACGAGGATCCCTGGGAGCGTCTGCGCACCATCCGCAAGCATGTGAAAAACACCAAGCTGCAGATGCTGCTGCGGGGTCAGAATCTGCTGGGCTATAAGCATTACCCCGACGACATTGTTCGCGCCTTTGTCCGCAAGAGCGTGGAGTGCGGCATCGACATCATCCGCATCTTTGACGCCCTCAACGACCTGCGCAACATTCAGGTGGCGGTGGACGAGGCGCTCAAGTGCGGCGCCCACGTGTCCGGCACCTTGTGCTATACCACCAGCCCCATCCACAATCTGGACATGTTCGTCGATCTGGGCAAGCAGCTGGAGCGCATGGGCTGCAATTCCATCTGCATCAAGGATATGGCGGGCATCATGAGCCCCCAGGCCTGCTATGATCTGGTCAAGGCGCTCAAGGAAAACGTCTCTCTGCCCATCGTGGTGCACACCCACTGCACCACCGGCATGGGTCCCATGACCGTCCTCAAGGCGGCCGAGGCGGGCGCCGACGTCATCGACTGCGCCATCGCCTGCTTCTCCGGCGGCACCAGCCAGCCCCCCACCGAGACCATGCACTATGTTTTGTCCGAGATGGGGTTTGAGACCGGACTCAACACCGACGTGCTCAAGGAGATCAACGATTTCTTCAAGCCCGTCCGGGCAAAGGCCATCCAGAGCGGCCTGCTCAATCCCATCGTGCTGGGCACCGACCCCGACGCCCTCACCTATCAGGTGCCCGGCGGCATGCTGAGCAATCTGGTGGCGCAGCTCACCGCCCAGAAAAAGCTGGATCGTCTTCAGGAGGTTCTGGAGGAGGTGCCCCGCGTCCGCAAGGATCTGGGCTATCCCCCGCTGGTGACCCCCTCCTCCCAGATGGTGGGCGTGCAGGCCACCAACAACGTGCTGGCGGGCGAGCGGTACAAGATGGTCTCAAAGGAGATCAAGGCCTATCTCCACGGCGAATACGGCAAGGCCCCCGGCGAGGTGGACGAAGCCCTGCGCAAGCAGGTTCTTGGCGACGAACAGCCGGTCACCTGCCGCTATGCCGACCTGCTGGAGCCCGGCTATGACAAGTTCCGCGCCGAGATCGGCGATCTGGCAAAATCCGAGGAGGACGTGCTCAGCTATGCCGCCTTCCCCCAGGTGGCCGAGGCATTTTTGAAAAAACGGAAGGAACAGGAAGAGCGCCGGATGGTTTATACCATCGAAGAAGCGTAAGGAGGCGCCTATGGACAAGATCGGTATCGGTACAGCGGGGATCACCGCCCTGCTGGGCTATGCGGTGGTCTTTTTCGGGCTGGTGCTGCTGCTCGTCGTGGTGACGCTGCTGGGCAAGGCCATGGTGGCCTCCCGGAAAAAGGCCGCTCCCGCCATCGGGCAGCCTGCCGCACCCGCCCCGCTCCCCCAGGAGCTCAAGCCCGCTCTCCCCGAGGCCAAGGGCACCGGCGGACAGGTGATGCTCCACAACGTTCCCGAGCGCGAGGCCGCCGTGGTGATGGCCGTGGTGGCGTATCGGCTGAACAAGCCGCTCAATCAGCTCCGGTTTATTTCCATTCGTGAGGTGAAAGACGATGAAATATAAAGTGACGCTCAACGGCAAGACCTATGAGGTGGAGGTGGACGAGACCTCCGCCATGCTGGTAGACGAATACGAGGCCTATGCTCCCGCCCCCGCCGCTCCCGCGGCGGCACCTGCTCCCGCGGCCGCTCCTGCGCCTGCTGCGGCTCCCGCACCCGCCCCCGCCCAGACCGTGGCCGGCGAAGCGGTCAAGTCGCCCATGCCCGGCACGATCCTGCAGGTCAAGACCTCTCAGGGCGCCGCCGTCAAAAAGGGCGACGTGCTGGTGGTGCTGGAGGCCATGAAGATGGAAAACGAGATCCTCGCTCCCCGGGACGGCACGGTGGCGCAGGTGGCTGTGAGCAAGGGTGCTTCTGTGGACACCGGCGCGGTGCTGGTGGTTTTGGCGTAAGGAGGGTCATCCATGAACATACTGGAGACCTTGGGACGCTTGGCCAGAGAATCCGGCTTTTCGGGCTTTTTTGCCGCGGGAGGCTGGAAAAACGCGATCATGATCGCCGTGGCCTGCGTGCTGCTCTATCTGGGCATCAAGAAAAAGTTCGAGCCCCTGCTGCTGGTGGGCATCGCCTTTGGCGTGCTGCTGACCAACCTGCCCGGCTCGGGGCTGTACCACATGGAGATGTGGGACGCCTTTCTCGACCCGTCCAGCGCCCACTACCACAGCTATGGCTATATCCTCACCCAGGGCGGCCTGCTGGATATCCTGTATATCGGCGTCAAGGCGGGCATCTATCCCTCGCTGATCTTTTTGGGCGTGGGCGCCATGACCGATTTCGGCCCCCTGCTTTCCAACCCCAAGAGCCTGCTTTTGGGCGCGGCGGCACAGCTGGGCGTCTTCCTCGCCTTTTTCGGTGCAATCTGTCTGGGCTTTACCGGACCTGAGGCCGCCTCCATCGGCATCATCGGCGGCGCCGACGGCCCCACGGCCATCTTCCTCACCACTAAGCTG
>CADBTM010000203.1 GCA_902797555.1 Oscillospiraceae bacterium | reverse complement strand
GTATCTCCGCCTGCCTGGCCGGCGCTGTGTGCGGCGACCACTGCTCCCCCATTTCCGATACCACCATCATGGCTTCGGCCGGTGCTCAGATCCAGCACATCAACCACGTGTCCACTCAGCTGCCTTATGCTCTGACCGTTGCGGGCATCAGCTTTGTGAACTACATCATCGCCGGCTTTGTTCAGAACGCCATCATCTGCCTGATCATCGGCGTTGCTCTGACCATCGCCACCCTGTTTGTCCTGAAGGGCATCTTCGCAAAGAAAGCTGCGTAATTGCGCAGAATATACTTACATTGCAAAAGAGGCATGGCTTTGGCCATGCCTCTTTTCCTTTTGCGATCAACCAGCATCAATCTGCAAAATTGGTCTCAACGCAGCGGATACAGCATTCATCCGGCTGATACTGCCAGCGACCTATGTGCCCTTCCGTGATCCAATAATCGCAGGGCTGGATCAGCCGTTTGCCGTTTTTCTCCCCCACTTTGCCAATCAATAGTTTGATTTTCATCCGCTCCGGCTGAATGGATTTGATGAAAACCGTCACGTTCATGCCGCTCTCTATCTGTTCATTCGGTTCGGAAAGGCCGGAAAGATTTGGTGTAAGCTCTACAAAAGCACCGTACTTTTCCACACCTCTCACGATCCCGCTTACAGCCATTCCGGGACGGAGGTCATGGGTGTTTTCCGCCCATGTCCCCAACAATTCCTTGTGTGTGAGATATACCCGTCCGGAGGCCGGCTCAACGCGTCTGATCACCGCAAAAATATTCTGCCCTACCGCAAAACGGTCTGCTGCATTGCGGATCCGCGAGATCGAGATGTGCTCCACCGGGATCATGGAAATCACCCCGCAGCCCACATCCACAAAAGCGCCGAAGCTCTCCAGATGGGTGACTTTTGCCGGGATCACAGTTCCCTGTGAGATTGCCATCAGATGCGCTTGTGCCTCCTGCTGGAGGCTTTTTCGGGAAAGGATCCAAAGATCGTCCTCCCTTCCGATGATACGAAAGCAAACCGATCGACCGACTTTGGAAAGGATCGCCACATCGCGCAGCTCTCCGATCCCGGCCTCTTCCCGCGGGATGATCCCGCGTTCCATGCCAAACCGGACATATAGGTTGCGCTTTTCGTCGCACATTGTGGCGATGCCCTCCATCCGCCGGCCGGTTTCCCATGCGGTCAAAAGCGCTTCCGGCGAGGGATACTCTTCCGGGATTTGCAAGTATCCCTCGGGATAATACAGCGTTTCCTGCATTTTTGCCCCTCCTTTTCTCGTCTTTTCCATCTATATGCGAGAATAGAAAGGATAGTTCTTGAGATTTTCCGAAAAATCAGTATAATGAAGATAAGAAATGGAGGGCGAAACATGGAGCTCATGGTCGGAGATACCGTCATCCTGAAAAAGCCCCATCCATGCGGGGAGAGCGCGTTTTTGGTGCACCGCGTGGGGATGGATCTCAAGTTGGAATGCAAAGGCTGCGGAAGGACATTTATGATCCCGCGCTGGAAAGCGGAGAAAATGATTCGTTCCCGATATCGAGAGGAGGACAACTGAATGTTCGTAGAAGGAAAACAGATGCACATCGGATTGCAAAAGGGCGACGTGGGTCGCTATGTGATCATTCCCGGTGATCCCGGGCGTTGTGAAAAGATCGCAAAGTATTTTGACGACGCGCATTTTGTGGCACAAAACCGGGAATTCACCACCTATACCGGTACGCTTTTGGGAGAAAAGGTCAGCGTTTGCTCCACCGGTATCGGCGGCCCCAGCGCGGCTATCGCGGTGGAAGAGCTGACCGAATGCGGCGCAGATACCTTTATCCGTCTGGGCACCTGCGGCGGCATCGAACTGAAGGTGCGGGGCGGCGACATTGTTGTTGCCACCGGCGCGGTGCGTCAGGACGGCACCTCCAGGGAATACCTGCCTGTGGAGTTCCCTGCCGTGCCCGACTTTGACGTGACGCTGGCGCTGCGGGACGGCGCGAGAAAGCTTGGAAGAACGGTGCATACCGGAATTGTGCAGGCCAAGGATTCGTTTTACGGGCAGCATCGCCCTCAGGTGATGCCTACAGCCCAGATGCTGCAATATCAGTGGGAAGCGTGGAAACGGGGCGGTGTGCTGGCTTCCGAGATGGAAAGCGCAGCGGTATTCACTGTTTCTTCCTTCCTCCGCGTCCGCGCAGGCGCAGCCTTCCATGTGATCTGGAATCAGGAGCGTCGGGACGCCGGATTGGATGACATTCGCTCTCCCGAAATGGAACCCACGCTGGAAGCTGTCATCGAGGGACTGAAGATTTTGATCGAAAGAGATCGGGGGAAGGCATGAGCCGAGAGATCCCGGTGACGATGACAAATCTATGCATGATCTGCTCCGATGATCGTGTGCTTGTTCAGGATCGAGTCAATGCAGATTGGCCGGGAATTACGTTTCCCGGAGGTCATGTAGAGAGCGGAGAATCGATTCGGGATTCTGTGATCCGGGAAGTTCGGGAAGAAACCGGTCTTACTTTGGAGAATCCCCTCCTGTGCGGGATCAAGGAATGGGAAAACCCGGATGGAAGTCGGTATATCGTCTTTCTTTACCGTGCCGACAAGTTTTCCGGCACTCTGCACGATACAGAAGAAGGAAAAGTCTTTTGGCTGCGGCGGGACGAACTGGAACGGCAGCGGCTGAGCGTGGACTTTCTTCCGCTGTTATCCGTGTTTGAAAATCCTGAGATCTCTGAATTCTACTACCGTCTGCATGACGGTCAATGGAGCATTGAAATCCATTAAAATGAAAAGCTGACAAGGTGTTTTGCTTGTCAGCTTTTTTAATGTTGTGAAAGCAGTTTTATCAGCCAATCGGGCCGTCGGAGATAGAGATCCAGCCCCAATTGCAGGAGAAACAAAAGCGGGACCGGGATGGTAAAGCTTTTATGCTGGGTCTTGTGACGAAAGAGCAGCATTCCCAACAGCAACCCCCCGCTTCCCCCCAGTACGGCGGACAGCAGCAGTGTGCCCTCGGGCACACGCCAAAGATGCCTTCTTGCCCGCCGTTTGTCCACAGCGCACAAGAGCAGCGCAGCGGCGTTGATCAGATACCAGTACAAACGTAAGGTGTTCATTTTTTCAGCACCTGTTCCATCGCAAGGCCAAGCCGACCCAGTTCGTCCACGGTAAGACGTTCGCCGCGGATGTCGCGGGCGAGGCCCAGCGAACACAACAGATCGGTCGCCTGCTCCTTTGTGATCTGCTTTCCCATCTCGAGACAGATACCGTTGACCAGTGTTTTTCTTCGGTTGGCAAAGGCTGCCCGCAGCGCGCGATTAAAGGCCTTTTGCGGGTATTTCTCTGTATATGTTGTGTGAGGCGTCAGTGCCAGCACAACGGAATCCACATTGGGCTGAGGGACAAAGCAGGAGCGCGGAACAGACAGGACAGTCTTGGCCGTGCAGGCATAGGCCACTTCGGCGGAAAATGCGCAATAGCCCTCTTCCCCAATTTCGGCGCAGATCCGCTGGGCGGCTTCCTTTTGCACCATGATGGTGATCTGTTCAAAACAGTTTGCATGCAAAAGGGCGGAAATGGCGGGCGTGGTGATATAATACGGAAGATTGGCACAGGCCACCACAGGAGCGTCGCCGAATTGCTCCCGACACAGCGCCGGAATGTCCAGCTTGAGTACGTCGCCGGACACAAGATGGAAATTGGGATATGCCTGCATGGTTTCGGAAAGGATCGCCGGGAGACGGGAATCCAGCTCAACCGCGCAAACCTTTTTTGCCCGCTTGCACAGCTGGGCGCTGAGCGCACCGATGCCGGGGCCGATCTCGAGGACGCAGGTTTCCGGCGTGATGCCTGCACTTT
>CADBTM010000202.1 GCA_902797555.1 Oscillospiraceae bacterium | reverse complement strand
CCGGTATACCGAAGTCAAGCTGGACAAGTTCTGCAACGAGCTGTTTTCCGACATCGACGCCGACGCGGTAGACTTTATCGACAACTATGACGGCACCATGAAGGAGCCAACCCTGCTGCCCACTACCTTTCCCAACATTCTGGTCAACCCCAATCTGGGCATCGCCGTGGGAATGGCCTGTCAGACCTGCGGATTCGATCTGAATGAGGTGTGCCGCACTGCCATCGAACGCATCAAGAATCCCGATCATGATCTGCTGAGCACGCTGATCGCGCCGGACTTTCCCACCGGCGGCGAGCTGATCTATGACAGGGCGCAGCTGGAGGAGATCTATCGTACGGGACGAGGGTCTTTCCGGGTGCGGTCCAAGTGGCAGTATCTGAAAAAAGAGCATTTGATCGAGATCACCGAGATCCCATACACCACCACGGCGGAAGCCATCATGGACAAGATTGCCGATCTGATCAAAAGCGGAAAGATCCGGGAGATCTCTGACCTGCGGGACGAAACCGATAAAAATGGTCTGAAGCTGACCATCGATCTCAAGCGCGGCACCGATCCGGACAAGCTGATGGCAAAGCTGATGAAGATCACTCCTCTGTGCGACAGCTTTCCCTGCAACTTCAACATCCTCATCGGCGGCATGCCCCGGGTGTTGGGCGTGGGTGAGATTCTGGACGAGTGGACGGCGTGGCGCACCGAATGCATCCGCAGAAAAATTTACTATGATCTGCAAAAGAAAAAGGTCAAGCTGCATTTGCTCCGCGGCCTGAAAAAGATTCTGCTGGACATTGACAAAGCGATCCGCATCATCCGGGACACCGAGGAGGATGCCGAGGTCATCCCCAACCTGATGATCGGCTTTGGCATCGACGAAGCGCAGGCGGACTTTATCGCAGAGATCAAGCTGCGCAACATCAACAAGGAGCATATCCTAAAGCGGCTGCAGGAGGTCTCCGATCTGGAAGCGGAAATCGACCGCCTGGAAGATCTGGTGAACAGCCGCCGCAAGCTGCAAAAGTACTTGATCTCCGAGCTGGAGTCCATCATCAAAAAATATCCCACCAAACGGCACACCCAGATCGTCTATGAGGACGAGGTGGAGGATTACAGCGAAGAACAGCAGATCGAGGATTATCCGGTCACCGTTTTCCTCTCGAAAGAAGGATATTTCAAAAAAATCACCGCCCAGTCTCTGCGCATGAGCAATGAACAAAAGTATAAAGAGGGCGACAGCCTGCGGATGACGGCGGAGACCTCCAACAAGAGTGAGATCATCTTCCTCACCAATCAGGCGCAGGCCTATAAGGCGCGGCTTCATGACTTTGACGACAGCAAAGCCAGCGTTCTGGGCGATTATCTGCCTCAAAAGCTGGGCATGGACGAGGGTGAACAGCCGATTTATCTGCTTTTGCCCGGGGATTATCAGGGCAATCTGATCTATGTCTTTGAAAACGGTAAGGCGGCAAAGGTGGAGGTCAGCGCCTATGAGACCAAATCCAACCGCCGCAAGTTGACGGGCGCCTATTCAGACAAGAGCCCGCTGGTTGGCGTCTTCCACGGAACGCCCGATCTGGAGATCGCCGTCTATACGCAAAACAGGATCCTCATCGTCAATACGGCACAGCTTCAGTCCAAGACCACCCGCAACACGCAAGGCGTAGCTGTGATCTCTCTTAAGAAAAACCAGCAGGTCGTTCGGGCGACCGCACTGACGGAGGCCGGAATCGAAAACGTGGCGCGCTATCGCACACGGACGCTGCCCGCAGCGGGAGCGCTGATGAAGGATGAAGATTCTCCGGACAAGCAGCTTTCGATGCTGTAAAGGCAGGTAGCTTTTTATGTCTTCTGCAGAAAAAAGTCGGCTTTCCTCAAAAGCGTATGCCTATCCGCTGGCACTTCTTTGCTGCGGACTGTGGGGCAGCGCCTTCCCCGCCATCAAAATCGGCTATCGTCTTTTGGGGATCGATCCTGCTGACACGCCCTCCCTGCTGTTTTTTGCCGGATGCCGATTTTTGCTGGGCGGGATGATCACACTGATCATCGCCTCTGTCTCGGAAAAACGCTTTGCTGTGCCGAAAAAAGCCTCGTGGGGAAGAATCCTTCTTGTGGCACTTTTCCAGACGGTGATCCAGTACTTTTTCTTCTATGTCGGTCTGGCGCACACCTCCGGCGTTAAGGCATCCATTTTGACGGCATCCAATGTTTTCTTCATCATTCTGATCTCCGCAGTGCTTTTTCGGCAGGAAACCCTTTCCGCAAAAAAGCTGATCGGCTGCGCATTGGGCTTTTTGGGTGTGTTGCTGGTCAATCTGAACGGTCTGGAGCTGAGTTTTCACTTTTCCGGTGACGGATTCATGCTGATTTCCGCCATCGCCTATTCGTTCTCCTCTGTTCTGATCAAGAGATATTCCGCAGAGGAAAACCCCATTGTCATCACGGGATATCAGTTTCTTGCGGGCGGCGCTGTGCTTGTGTGCGCAGGACTTGTGATGGGCGGACATTTTGCCGCTTTTCCCGTGGGCGGCATGCTCATCCTGCTCTATTTGGGCATGACTGCATCGGTTTCCTATTCCATTTGGAGTTTGCTGCTCAAGCACAACCCTGTATCGCGGATCGCGCCCTTTGACTTTTTCAACCCCGTCGTTGGGGTGATCCTTTCCGCACTGCTTCTTCATGAAAGACTGGGTATGGGCTGGCAGCTCCCTGCGGCGCTTATCTTGGTGTGTATCGGCATCATCGTCGTCAATCGGGAATAAATCCTATCCACAGAAAAAGCCCGACAGCGGTCGCTGTCGGGCTTTTATGATGCAATGGGAAAAATCAGAGCTTGCTGTAGGCAACGGCGATGCGGGATGCGCAGCGAGCATTATGAAACGCAAGCTGGATATTGGAGGCAAGGGACTCTCCCCCGGTGAGCTCCACGATGCGCGCCAGCAGGAAGGGGGTGATTTTTTTACCCTTGATCCCCTGCTCCACCGACTCACGAACGGCCTGTTCGATGATCCCGTTCATATAGTCGCTGTCCATGGCGTATTCCTCCGGGATGGGATTGGCGATGATCATACCGCCCTTCATACCGCAATCCCATTTGGCCTTCATCACCCGTGCGGCCTCCTCTTCGCTATTCAGAGCGTAATCCACAGAAAAGCCGCTCTTTCTGCAGTAAAAGGCAGGAAAATCATTGGTGCGCATACCCAGCACCGGGACGCCCATGGTTTCCAGATATTCCAGCGTCAGTCCGATATCCAGAATGGATTTGACACCGGCGCTGACCACGGCAACAGAGGTGTGCGCAAGCTCCTGCAGGTCGGCGGAGATATCCATGGTGGTTTCGGCGCCGCGATGAACGCCGCCGATACCGCCTGTGGCAAAGACACGGATCCCGGCCATTTCCGCAATGAGCATGGTGGTGGCGACAGTGGTGGCGCCTGGCTTTTTGGCGGCGAGATACACAGGGACATCCCTGCGGCTCACCTTGCCTACGCCTTCGGCGCGGCACATGCGCTCCAATTCTTCCTCATTCAGACCGACCTTGAGCTTGCCGTCCAAAATGGCGATGGTGGCGGGAACGGCCCCTTCCTCCCGAATAAGCTGCTCGACCTTGCGGCCAAACTCCAGATTTTGCGGATAGGGCATTCCGTGAGACAGAATGGTAGATTCCAGCGCGACGACAGGCTTTCCTGCGTCAAGCGCAGACTGGATCTCAGGCAATACGGACAAATACGGATTCATACAAGTAAACACTCCTTTTGTTTTTGCAACACGATATCATAAGTCAGATCGGAACAGATGGTTTCCGGACTTTGCAGGGTGAGAACCGAGGCTGTCACCGAAAAGGCAAGGGCTTCCCAGATTGTTTTCCATCGGACAAAGCAGGCCAGCAGACCGGCCATCATGCTGTCTCCCGCACCGGTCGCATTAGAAAAATGCTGTAAAGGGATCGGCCTTGTCCACCCGCTTCCATGCTGTCCGCAATAGTATACGCCATCTTGTCCACAGCTGACGCAGACATGCCGGACACCGCGCTCCTGCAGTTTGCGGGCACAGCTCTCGGGAGTATCCTCCCCTGTGAGGATGCGCGCTTCCATCAGATTGGGTTTGATCAGAAACAGCCGAGGCAAAACAGGAATCAGTTTTTCTGCCTTTGCGCAGGAAACGGGATCTGCAAAAAGCGGCATATCGGAAAAGGTATCGGCAAGCCAACAGAGGGTATTCTCCGGAAGGTTTCCATCGAGCAGAATCGCTTTTGCAGAGCGGATATGCTGCACTTTTGCGGAAAGATATTCCGGGGTGATCCGGGAGATGATGCGCATATCGTTGACGGCAGTGACCATTTCCCCATCAGAGGAATGCACCGAGCAATAGGCTCCGGTGGCGGCATTCGGAATCTGTTCGACCTGGGAAACATCCAGACCCACGTCACGGCAGCGGCGCAGCAGATATGCCCCGTTGGAATCATCGCCGACCAGGGAGATCAACGACGCAGAACAGCCCATACGCACCGCATTTTCGCAGATATTGCGGCATACGCCCCCTGCCGAGAGACGGATCGTTCCCGGGTTGGAATCGCCCGCAAAGGCGGTTTTTTCGCAGCGTGCGCAGATATCTATATTTGCACCGCCGATCCCGACGATATCCCATGGATGCACTTGGATCCCCTCCTTGTTCCTTGTCTATCCTACCATTCTGAGGGCCAGATGTCAAAGGAATCTTTTGCGCATAGAATGAACCGGGAGGGATGCGCATGCTGCAGGTTACGGAATATGACAGAGCTGCCGCCGTGGAATATGCACACCGATGGGCATATGGACGAAATCCCCGCTATCTGGATTTCAGCAATCTGGGCGGAGACTGTACCAATTTTGCCAGTCAATGTGTGTATGCCGGGGCGGGTGTAATGAATGAAACGCCGGTCTACGGATGGTTTTACCGTTCGGGGAACGACAGAACGGCATCGTGGACGGGCGTGAAATACTTCTATGCGTTTTTGATTCGCAACCTGGGAGAGGGTCCCTTTGCGGTGGAGACCTCCCTTTCCCAGATCGAGCCGGGGGATCCTATCCAGATCATTACTGCGGGAAATACGGCATACCATCACACGCCCATTGTGGTACGGGTGGACGGGACGCCAACCATTGACACCGTTTATGTTGCGGCGCACAGCAACGACTGCGACTGCAGGCCGCTGAGCAGCTATAAGCTGCGAATGATGCGCTGCCTGCACATCGAGGGCGTGAGAAAGCAGATATGAAAAGAGCGGGTCAAATGACCCGCTCTTTTTG
>CADBTM010000201.1 GCA_902797555.1 Oscillospiraceae bacterium | reverse complement strand
CCCCCCGTCATAATAGTCCACCGAAAACTCGGCGGCATATTCCAGCTCCATGCGGGAGGTGGGCTCCATCTTTTTCCACGACAGAGCGGAGGTGCCGGCGTCCGCGCCCGTCCCGCCGCAGGAAGGCAGCACCAACAGCACTGCAAGCAGCAGGCACAGCAAACGAATTCTTCTGCTCATCGTTTTGCCAGGGTCGCGCCGTCAAAGGTCAGGGTGTATTCGATCTCGTGGGGGGTGCTCATGGCCACCGTGTCGGCAATGACGGTGAGGGGCATGTTCAGCCCTTCCACCGGGATCTCAAACACCGAAACGGGATCGACGGTGACGGGAAGGTATCTTTCTCCGTTCACCACCATATAGTCATAGTTTGCGCTGCTCCACCGGATGACGGCGGTGATCCCCTCCGGGGTGACGGTGAGGGCGGCAGGGGAGGAGACGGTGGCCTTGCCCGTGCCGCCTGTGAGAGTGACCTCGGCGGTATAATCTCCCGGCGCAAGCTCGGCGGCAGTGATCGGTTTGTTGCTTTTTCCGCAGGCACAGCCCAGCATAAGGAGCAAAACGGCCAGCAAAAGGGAACATGTTTTTTTCATAGGTTTCTCCGTTTATCGTTTATTTTTTGACTTGCCAACCCTCATTATGACGGGCTTTTCGCCAAAAGTCAACGGGGAAGGAGGCAGTTTTGTATCAAAGGCCGGATTCTTTTTCCCGGATTCGACTCTTTTCTGAAAATCCCTTGACTTTCCATAGGAAATACAGTATGATAAGAAGTGTTTGATTAACTACATATTTGCCGCGAGTGTCCCTTGCCTCTGCAATGGGGTGGGGGAAGAATAGAGAATCCGGTGCAAATCCGGAACGGTGCCGCCACTGTAAGCGCGGAGATCGCACGCAGCACGAAAGTAGGCCATTGGGATCCCCCGAGAAGGCCGCGTGAGGTTGAAGATGCGCAAGTCAGGAGAACTGCTCGCAGGGTAACAGGGTTATGCTCCCGGTTTTGGAGTCATATCTTTTTTCTTTGCGGAAAAACGGCCGCGGGAGAGCATGTTCTCCCGCGTTTTTGTTTGTCTCTCAATCCCGCCATCGGGAAAACTATAGAGAGCTACGAGGAGGTAGCAACATGAAAACCGCAACCAAGTTTCTTTCCCTTGCGCTGGCGCTGAGCATGCTGTTCGCGCTGGCTGCCTGCGGCAATACGCCCGCGCAGCCCCAGCCCACGCAGCCTTCCGAGCCCAGCACCCCCGTGGTGGACGATCAGGCCGAGGCCGATAAGGTGGCCGCGCTGATCGACGCCATCTACGTTCAGGAATGGACGGAGCAGACCGACGCCCAGATCGCCGCCGCAAAGGCCGGCTGGGATGCCCTGACCGACGCTCAGAAGGAGCTGGTGGAGGGCGAAGAGGCCGATCCCGATTATTTCGGCCGCAACACCGGCAGCGCCGCTCTGGATGATCCCAGAAACGACGACGGCATCGGCGAAAACGAGCTGCTGGTGGTCAGCTTCGGTACGTCCTTCAACGGCAGCCGTGCCGAGGACATCAAGGGCATCGAGGATGCGCTGCAGAAGGCCTATCCCGACTGGTCTGTCCGCCGCGCCTTCACCGCCCAGATCATCATCAACCACGTGCAGGCCAGAGACGGCGAAAAGATCGACAATATGGAGCAGGCGCTCCAGCGTGCCGTCGCCAATGGCGTAAAAAACCTGGTGGTTCAGCCCACCCATCTGATGCACGGCGCAGAGTACGACGAGCTGGTGGAAGCCGTGGAAAAGTACGAGAGCTCCTTTGAGACTGTCGCCATCGCCGAGCCTCTGCTGGGCGAGGTCGGTTCTGACGCCTCTGCCATCAATGAGGACAAGGCCACCGTGGCTGCCGCCATCACTGCGGCTGCCGTCAAGGAGTCCGGCTATTCCTCTCTTGCCCGCGCCGAGCAGCAGGGCGTTGCCTACGTCTTTATGGGACACGGCACTTCCCACACCGCCAAGGTCTCCTATTCCCAGATGCAGGCACAGATGAACGCTCTGGGCTATAACAACGTCTTTATCGGTACCGTGGAGGGCGAGCCTGAGGACACCGCCTGCGAGGCTGTCATCGAAAAGGTTGCCGCCGCCGGTTACAAGACCGTCGTGCTCCGCCCGCTGATGGTGGTTGCCGGCGATCACGCCAACAACGACATGGCCGGCGAAGATGAGGATTCCTGGGTGAGCATGTTCCGCGCCAGCGGCAAGTTTGACGAGGTGCAGACCCAGATCGCCGGCCTCGGCCGCATCACCGCTGTGCAGCGTCTGTATGTTGCCCACTCCGGCGCCATCATTAACCAGTACGCCGCCGATGAAGTGGCCGCCCTCATCGACGCCATTTACGTTCAGGAGTGGACGGAAGAAACCGACGCCCAGATCGCCGCTGCCAAGGCGGGTTGGGACTCCCTCAGCCGCGCCGCGCAGGCTCTGGTAGAGGGCGAGGAAGCCGATCCCGATTATTTCGGCCGTGACACCGGCGACGCCTCTCTGGATGATCCCAGAAACGGCGACGACATCGGCGAAAACGAGCTTCTGGTGGTCAGCTTCGGCACTTCCTTCAACGGCAGCCGCGCCGAGGACATCAAGGGCATCGAGGACGCGCTGCAGGAGGCCTATCCCGACTGGTCTGTCCGCCGCGCCTTTACCGCTCAGATCATCATCAACCACATTCAGGCCAGAGACGGCGAGAAGATCGACAACGTGGAGCAGGCGCTTCAGCGCGCTGTCGCCAACGGCGTCAAGAATCTGGTGATCCAGCCCACCCATCTGATGCACGGCGCCGAGTATGACGAGCTGTTTGACGCTGTGGAAGCCTACAAGGATTTCTTCCAGAACGTCGTCATCGCCGAGCCCCTGCTGGGTGAGGTCGGTGAAAACGCCGCTTCCATCAATGCGGACAAGAAGACCGTCGCCATGGCCATCACCGAGGAGGCCGTTGCCGAGGCCGGCTTTGCCAGTCTGCAAAAGGCCGAGGACGCCGGCGTTGCCTTCGTCTTTATGGGACACGGCACCTCCCACACCGCCAAGATCTCCTATTCTCAGATGCAGACCCAGATGGAGCATCTGGGCTATAAGAACGTCTTTATCGGCACCGTGGAGGGCGAGCCCGAAGAGACCGCCTGCGAGAACATCATCGAAAAGGTTGCCGAGGCCGGTTACAAGACCGTTGTCCTTCGCCCGCTGATGGTGGTTGCCGGTGACCATGCCAACAATGATATGGCCGGTGAGGACGAGGATTCCTGGGTGAGCATGTTTACCGCCAGCGGCAAGTTTGATGAGATTCAGACCCAAATCGCCGGTCTGGGCCGTATCGAGGCCGTGCAGCAGCTCTACATCGCCCATGCCAAGACTGCCATCGACACCATTGCGTAAGGCAAGAATATGATGAAACGATATCTTGCGATCCTGCTGCTTGCAGCATCCCTGTGTGTGCTGTGCGCCGCCTGTGGAGGAAAGACGGCGACCCCCGACGTGCCCCAGTCGGCAGCGCCGGCACCCGTGACGTCCGACGTTCCCCAGTCCGCTCCGGTGACGGTTCAGCCGCAGCCTGCGCCCGCCGAGCCCGTCTTGGCTGACGGCACCTATTCCGTCAAGTTTGACGCCAGCGGCACCATGTTCCACGTCAATGAGGCGAACAAGGGCAGAGGCGTTCTCACGGTGGAAAACGGACAGATGACCGTCCACATCTCCCTGCCCTCCAAAAACATTGTCCATCTCTTTTTGGGCACTGCCGAGGATGCCGTCAAGGATGGTGCGGAGCTGTTGGAGCCCACCACCGATACCGTCACCTACAGCGACGGCATGACCGAAGAGGTCAATGGCTTTGACATTCCCGTGCCCTATCTGGACGAGCCCTTTGACTGTGCCATCGTGGGCAAAAAGGAAAAGTGGTACGACCATCAGGTCACGGTTTCCGATCCGCAGCCTGTGGAAAAGGCCGACTGAACCCCCTATCCGAATCGTTACAACATCCCCGCCGGAGACTCCGGCGGGGATGTTTGCATGCAAGTACGCCTTCCCGCATATCTATATGCCACCGAGAATAAGGAGGGCTTGTATGAAACTTCGCACCTTTGTCCGAAAGAAAAAGATCCCCCTGCTGATCTGCCTGCTGGCCGTGCTGGGCTTGCTCATCTGCGTGCTGTGCATCTCGCCCCGCATTCGCCAGACATCTGCCTCTGCCCGGCAGCTTCCCATTTACAGCGTCCAGAAGGGGGATAAGGTCTGCTCCCTTACCTTTGACGCAGCGTGGGGCAATGAGGACACCCAGCAGCTCATCGACATCTTGGGAAAATACGGCGTCCGCGCCACCTTTTTCGTGGTGGGAGAGTGGGTGGACAACTATCCCGAATCGGTGCAGGCGCTGGCGGATGCCGGTCACGAGATCATGAACCATTCCGACGACCATCCTCATTTTCCAAAGCTGACTCCCGACGCCATGCGGGCGCAGCTCAACGCCTGCAACGACAAGATCGAGGCTATCACCGGTGTCCGTCCCGTCCTGTTCCGCCCGCCCTACGGCGACTATGACGACAAGGTGATCGCCACGGTAAAGGACTGCGGCATGTATTGCATCCAATGGGATGTGGACAGCCTGGACTGGAAGGATCCGCCCGCGGAAAAGATCGCCTCCCGCGTCCTCGACAGGGTACAGGAGGGGTCGATCGTCCTGTTTCACAACGCGGCAAAAAACACCCCCGCAGCCTTGCCCCGGGTGATCGAGGGACTGATCGCCAAGGGCTATACCTTCGTTCCTGTTTCCCAGCTGATCTATCGGGAAAACTATACCATCGACCACACCGGACGCCAGATCCCAAACTGAAAAAATGCCGCCCTTCGGCGGCATTTTCTTTTCTTTTGAAAAAATCTATGGTATACTATCCTCAGAAAAAAGTACGGGAGGGATCCGCATGCTGACAGAAGCCATGAAAACGAGAAAAAGTGTCCGAACCTTTGACGGCCGCCCCCTTTCTCCCCAGGATCGGGAAAAGCTGGAACGCTTTCTTTCCCAGACAGAGAATCCGTTTTCCATCCCTGTTCGCTTTGTCTTTCTCGACAAGACAGAAAATGGGCTTTCCAGCCCTGTTCTCTCCGGCGAGCCCTTGTATCTTGCCGCAAAGGTAAACCGCGTCCCCCACGGGGAGGAGGCGCTGGGGTATTCGCTGGAGATGCTGGTGCTCTATGCATGGTCCCTGGGGATCGGCACCACCTGGATCGGAGGCACCATGGATCGGGCAAAGTTCGAGCGGGCGGCAAAGGTCGGTTCTGACGAGCGCATGCCCATCGTCACCCCGCTGGGCTATCCCGCAAAAAAGCGCTCTGTCAAGGAGATCCTCATGCGCAAGGGCGTCCGCGCAGATGACCGCAAGGCCTTTGGCGAGCTGTTTTTTGACGGCAAGCCGGGCGTACCGATGGCGATCGATCCCTCTGATCCGGCAGCGCAGGCGCTGGGGAACGTCCGATGGGCGCCCTCCGCAGTCAACAAGCAGCCGTGGCGCGTGATCCGGCAGGGAAGTGACTTCCACTTTTATCTGCAGCACGACCGGGGCTATATCAGCGACGCGGTGGGCGATATGCAGAAGATCGATATGGGCATCGCCCTGTGCCATTTCTGTCAGACGCTGACAGAGGGGAAGACGCCCTATTCTTTCCTCACGGATGATCCCGGCCTCTCGTCCTCCGACGATCTGGAATACATTATCACCGTCCGAATCTGAACAATAAGGAGTGTTCTCCATGCGAATCAGTGATATCGCTCCCGGCCAGACCATCGCCGGGTATTATCTGTTGAAACAGGCCACCCTGCGCACCACCACAGGGGGCAAGCCCTATCTTTCTGGCATCCTTGCTGACCGTTCCGGTCAGGTAGAACTGAAGGTGTGGGACTATGCCGGCCCCATCGGCACCGCCGACGAGGGCAAGGTCGTCGCTCTTACCGGACGGGTCTCCGATTTTCGCGGGACGCTGCAGGTCACGTCCGACCGCATCCGCCTCGCCACACCCCAGGACGACTACAAGCTGAGCGAGCTTGTCCCCACTGCCCCCATCGACCTCAACCGCACCCTTGCCGAGATCGAGCAGATGCTGGGCAATATGGTGGACAAGGATTATCAGGCGGTGTGCCGCGCCATGCTCACCCGCCATCGGGAGGCTTTTGCCGTTATCCCCGCCGCAAAAAGCGTGCACCACAGCTTTCGCAGCGGCCTGATCATGCACACCTCCTATATGATGAAAACGGCGCTCTATCTGGCCAAGCTCTATGGCGACATGCTGGATGTCGATTTGCTTTTGGCGGGCACCTTCCTTCACGATTTTGCAAAGATCCGGGAGTTTGACCTTTCCGATTCCGGACTGGTCAGCGACTATTCTCTCCCCGGTCAGCTTTTGGGACATCTGGTGATGGGGGCAGAGGAGGCGGCGCAGGTGTGCGCCGAGCTTCATCTTCCCGAGGAAAAAGCCATCCTTCTGCAGCATCTCATCCTGTCCCACCACGGACAGCCGGAGTTTGGCGCCGCCGTACCCTGCCAGTGCGCCGAGGCCGAGCTCTTGTCCTATATCGACCTGATCGACAGCCGGATGGAGATCTATCGGGAGGCGCTGGAAAAAACAGAGCCCGGCACCTTCTCCGAGCGGGTCTTCGCTCTGGACAACAAGCGGCTGTACCGGCATAAATAATGGACTTTGACGCCTTTCGCAGCCGGTTTTCCCTCCGCCTGGATGCCCAGCAGGAGGCCGCCGTGCGTCAGACCGAGGGGCCGGTGCTGCTGCTTGCCGTTCCGGGCAGCGGCAAAACCACCGCCCTTATCTCCCGCATCGGCTGTCTGCTCTACTGCCGGGAGATCGACCCTCGGGCGATCCTCACCATGACCTACACGGTGGCGGCCACCAACGATATGCGCCGCCGCTATGAGGAACTGTTCGGAACGGAGTATTCCGATGCGCTGGAGTTCCGCACCATCAACGGCGTGTGCGCCAAGATCATCCGCCAGTACGAGCAGCGCACCGGCAGGACGGCGTTTCAGCTCATCACCGAAGAAGGGGAGAGCGGGCGCCTCCTGCGGGAAAGCTATGCCCGCTGCGGCTTTGCCTATCCCTCGGAAAGCGAGATCGAGGATCGGAAAACCAAAATCGCCTTTTGCAAAAACGGCATGCTCACCGACGACGAGGTGCGCGAGCTGGACGATGGCGACGGCAACTTTTTTCCCCTGTACGATGCCTACCGCCAGCTTTTGCTGGAAAAGCGGCTGATGGATTATGACGATCAGATGGTCTACGGCCTGCGCATCCTGCGCGCCTATCCTCAGATTCTCCACACATGGCAGCGCCGCTACCGCTATTTTTGTGTGGACGAGGCGCAGGATACCTCCCGCATCCAGCACGAGATCATCCGTCTGCTGGCCTCCCACAGCCGAAACCTGTTTCTGGTGGGGGATGAGGATCAGACGATCTACGGATTTCGCGCCGCCTATCCAAAGGCGCTCACCGAGTTTTCCCACCAGTGGCCGGAGGGCAGGATCCTCCTGCTGGAAACCAACTATCGCTCCACCGGCGAGATCGTCCGTCGGGCGGACGCCTTCATTCAGCGCAATACCGACCGGCACGAAAAGCATATGCGCACCCAAAACCCTCAGGGCGATCCGACAAAAACCGTCTCCCTTGCCCATCGGTGGGATCAATATTCCTATCTGGCCGATCTGGCGCAAAAGGAGAGAGGACAGATCGCCATCCTGTACCGCAACAACGAATGTGCCCTGCCCCTCATCGATCTGCTGGAAAAACGGGGCATTCCGTATCGCTGCAGGGAACAGCGCTCCACCTTTTTCACCCATCCCATCCTGCGGGATATCCGGGACTTTTTTGCGCTGGCGCAGCATCCCTCCGACGGAGAAGCCTTTCTCCGCATCTATTACAAGCTGCGCTGCGGCATCTCCCGGGAGCTGGCGCGCCGCGCCGTACTGGCGGGCAAGCACCGCCCCGGACGGTCGATCCTCGAGCTGGCAGGCACCATGTCCGACGAGGATTGGCGCAGAGAGCGCATTTTCAACGCCTTTGACCAGCTGAGCCGCCTGCTTTCCGACGGAAGCCTGCGGGCGCTGCTGCGCATCGGCGACCAGCTGGGCTATCGGGAGTATCTGGAGAGTCAGAACGCCGATCTGGGCAAGCTGGATATTCTGGAGGCCATCGCCCGGCAAAATCCCAAGCAAAGCGGCTTTCTCGCCCGGCTGGAGGCGCTGGAGCGCATCTCTGCCCAAGGCGGCACAGGGGACAGGGAAGGGCTGATCCTCTCCACCGTCCACGCCAGCAAGGGCCTGGAATACGATCGGGTGATCCTGATGGACTGCTTTGACGGCCTGTTTCCCCAGAATCCCGAACCCCTCGACCGGGACGGGATTCTCAATCTGGCAGAGGAGCGGCGCCTCTTTTATGTGGCGGTCACCCGGGCGAAGACCCGGCTGGAGCTGCTGCGCATCGTCGACAGGGACAGCACCTTCATCCGCCAGTTTCTCGATGAAAAGCCCCGGCGGGAGGCGCGCCCCGTGCCAAAACCCTCGCAAAAAACCATGATACCACGCTATAAACTGAAGTTTTGATAGAAACAAGAAAGGAAGAACGATATGAAAGATCCGATCCGTTGGGACAATCTGACCTCCCCCGAACTGAAGGCGCTGGCCGAACAGCAGGCCATTGTCATCATCCCCATGGGCTCCACCGAGCAGCACGGGCCCCATCTTCCCGTGGGCACCGACGCAATCCTTGCCACATGGTTTGCCCACCGCACGGCCGAGGCGCTGCGGCAAAAGGGAATTCCCGCCGTGATTACCCCCACCGTGGCTGTGGCCAACTCCATGCACCATATGCACTTTGCCGGCTCCATGAGCCTGCATCCCCGCACCTTTATGGAGATGCTCCAGGAGGAATGTGAGGCCATCGCCGCCCACGGCTTCCGCAAGATCGTCATCGTCAACGGCCACGGCGGCAACAATCATCCCACTCAGGCCGCACTGGTGGACATCAACATCACCCTCGGCTTTCCGGTGTATTTCATGAGCTATCTTGCCGGCACCGACGAGCGCAAGTTTTTGGAGACCCAGACCGGCATGATCCACGCCTGCGAGAGCGAAACCTCTCTCATGCTGGCCTATGACGAAACGCTGGTGGATCCCATCTATAAAGAAACGAAGGGCTATCCCGGCGACACCACCGAGGCCGAAGACAAAAACCTGATCCACACCTTCCACCGGATGGAGGCACATACCAAAAACGGCGTGATGGGCAACAGCTGCGCCGCTACCAAGGAAAAGGGCGAGCGTCTGGCCGAAGCCATCACCGCCCGTCTGTGCGAAACCCTTTCCGACGAGCGTCTCTGGGGCTTGGGCGTATAATACAAAAATCGCTGCGAAAGCAGCGATTTTTCTTTTTCCAGGTTTTATAAAGGGAATACCAGCAGGATCAGCCCGATGCTGATAAGGATCGAGAGGGAATTGACCGCACATCCGGCGCGGGTGAAATAATCTGTTATGGTTTTGCCTTCTTTGCCTGTGATTCGGGAGTTGCGCTTTGACGCAAATCCACAGCGCATTGTAGCACATTTTTCTCTCAATGCAACACTTGCTTTCTTCGGATTGCAGGCGTATAATGGCAAAAACGTTATTTTTTTCAAAAAGGAGACGCATATGGAATATTCCTATCAGACCGAGCGCCTGGGATTTCGCCCATGGACGATGGACGACGCGGAGGCCTGTTTTGCCCTGTCCTCCGATCCCCATGTGGGACCGCCCTGCGGATGGCGACCCCATCAGACCGTGGACGAGACGAGAGCAATCCTCCGGGGCATTTTGATCAACGATTTCACCTTTTGCATCGTGGAAAAGGCCACCGGTACTGTCATCGGCAATATGGGCATCGACCCCATGTGGGATGAGATGGGCGAGCTCGTGCCCGACGAGCGGGAGCTGGGCTTCTGGCTGGGCTACCCCTATTGGGATCGGGGATATATGACCGAAGCCGTGCTTGGCACGATCCGCTATTGCTTTGCTTCCCTCGGCATGCGCCGCCTGTGGTGCGGCTATTTCAAAACCAATCTCCGCTCCAAAAGAGTTCAGGAAAAGTGCGGTTTTCGGCCGGATCATACCGTCATCCGATCGGCCAGACAGCTGGGAGAGGAACGGGAAACCGTCATCAACCGTCTGGATCGGGAGACTTGGGAACAACAGAGCGGGAGGGAAAACGGGCAGGATGCAGGAGTTTGACATACAGGCGGTCATCGACTATTTCAACGGCAGAGCCGCGACCTGGGACGCGGGCATGGTGCGCAACGAAGAGGTGATCGGGGAGATCCTGGACAGGGGAGGCATTCGCCCGGGGATCGACGCATTGGACGTGGCCTGCGGCACGGGAGTGCTCTTTCCCGACTATCAGAGTCGCGGCGTGCGTACCCTGACCGCCATCGATGTGGCGCCGGAGATGGCTCGCCGGGCGCAGGAGAAGGCTCCCTGGGCGGATGTCATCTGCGGAAACGTGGAGACCTGACCCTTCTATCGAACCTTTGATACCGTGATGGTCTACAACGCCTTTCCCCATTTTCCGGATTTTGACCGTATCCTGCGGGAACTTTCCGCACTCACCCGTCCGGGAGGACGGATCACCATCGCACATGGGATGAGCCTCGCCCGTCTCCGCGCCCACCATTCCGGATCTGCGGCCAGGGTTTCCCGGGAAATGCTCTCCGCACAGGAGCTGGCGGCGCGGATGCGCCGCTGGTGCGTGGTGGATACGGCGATCTCGGACGAGGAAAAATACATCGTCTCTGGCATCCGGACAGAATCGTAAACAGGAGAGGAGAATCCGACCGTGGAAAAAGAAAGCTGCCGCCTGTGGTATGAGGGCGATCCGATTCTGGAGGACTATCACGACCACGAATGGTGCAAGGTAAATCACGACGATCGTTTTCAGTTTGAGGCGCTCTGCATGGAATGCGCCAGCGTGGGCCTTTCCTGGGCGCTGATCATGCACAAGCGGGAGAATTACCGCCGTGCCTTCCACGGCTTTGACATCGATGCATGTGCCGCCATGACCGACGACGAGCTGGAGGCGCTGCTCTCTGATCCCGGACTGATCCGTAATCGGAGCAAGATCTTCAGCGTCCGCAAAAACGCCCGTGTGGTACAGGCGATCCAAAAGGAGTTTGGCTCGCTGGACGCCTATTTGTGGAGCTTTACCGACGGCGCGCCCGTGGACGGCCACTGGAAGACGGTGGCCGAAATCCCCACCGTTTCGGAAATTTCCCGCCGCCTCAGCGCCGATATGAAAAAGCGGGGTATGGCCTACGTCGGTCCGGTGATCACCTATTCCTATCTCCAATCGGTGGGAATCGTCAACGATCACCTGGCAGATTGTCCCTTCCGTAGTCAGGGAGACGATGGAAACGAGGCATAATCCGGAAGCTGTTTTCCTGGCGGCACTGCTCTACGACAGAAAATATCGGTAACAGGGCAAAAAAGAATGCACCCCGCTTGTTTCCGTACCGAAGGGTACGGCAAGCGGGGTGCTGTTTGCTTTTTATTCTTTCGACGCTTTCAGCGCGGCGGACGAACGAAGAATCATGTAGATTGCCACTCCCGTGATAATGCAGGCGACCCCCGTCCCGGTAAGGATATTGGGAACGCGCACGTCCATCTGAGGAGCAAAGGAGGCAAACATGGCGGTTTGCAGGGTGAACATGGCGGTGACGGCAAAGATGAGATCCACCTTTTTTGCGGCGGAAAAGATGGGAT
>CADBTM010000200.1 GCA_902797555.1 Oscillospiraceae bacterium | reverse complement strand
CTGCTCAGCTCGACGATCTTTTTTTCTTGCGCAAAGCGCTTTTCCCCTTCGGCGCTGATGGCCTGTTCGACGGCAAGGCGCTTTTCGGTCTCAGCAGCTTTCAGCATTTGGGTGAGTTCCGCGATCTGCTGATCCTTTTTCGCGCTGGCACGCTCTGCGGAAAGGGCAGCCTCTTTTTGAAAGGCATCCAACCGGGCGTGGAGCTCGGCGATCTCCTTGTCCTTTTTGGATTCGGCAAGCTGTACTGCCGACTGGGTCTGGGACTGGACTTCCCGGGAAAACTCCCGATCCCGCACCTGCTTGACGATCGCCGCATACCCTGCCTCATCGATCGTGAATACTTCACCGCATTTGGGACATTCGATCTCCTACATGGCGATTTCCTCCTTTGGTTATTGATTGGATTATACTCGCTTTTCTCCTTGACCGCAAGGGGAGGGGTGCAATTGTCTTTTGGTTTGCATTTCCCCAGTATGTATGATAAAATATGTATGCTCCATTTTAACACGGAGAGGAAAACCATCGGAAATGCGGGGTGCGCAAAATGCGGGTTACGGTTTGGCTGTCCATTGCGGTGGCGCTGACGGCCTGTCTGGCCGGATGCGCGGGCACAGAACAGAAAGCGGAGGAAGAAAGTATGCAGCACAGCAATACACAAATCACACAGGAAGAAGCAAAGGAACACGCTGCCCGGCAGGATGACGGCATCCTCGATTGGACGGGGGAGATCGTCACCGGGCAGGAAAGCCGGGACGCAGAGCTTTCCTACAGCTCCTTTGACGGTGGGGGACCGGAGTTTTCGGTGGCCATCGAGGACGAAAGCATCCTCACCTATGACAGCGTCCGCCAGTACTATGATCCCAACCACGAGCAGATGACCGGCTCGGGCTATGAGGTGCGCTTCACATTTCACGGCCGGCGGCAGGGAACCACCAAGGTGACGATTTCCGCCCGGTCGCCCATCGCCGACAATTATGACGACGGGTATCTCGCCACGGTGGACGGCGATCTGCGGGTGACGCTGGAGCCCCTGTCTCAGCCCGAGGAGCAGGGGATGCCCATTCTGGCCATCGACGCGGGCGGGGAGACCTTCTACGCCGCGTTTGAGGACAACCCCTCGGCGCAGGCGCTCATCGAAAAGCTGACGGAAGGGGATCTGACGCTGGAGCTGCACGATTACGGAAGCTTTGAAAAGGTGGGCGACCTGCCGTGGACGCTGCCCCGCAGCGACATGAGCATCACCACCGTCCCCGGCGACGTGATCCTGTATCTCGGCAAGCAGATCACCATATACTACGATCAGAATACATGGAACTTTACCCGGCTGGCCGCCATCGACGGGGCGAGCAAGGAGGAGCTGCTGTCCGCCTTTGGCGCGGGCAACGTCACCGTCACCTTCCGGCTGGAGTGGGAATGATGCATCATTCTGCCCGATGGGAATAGAATAAACCGACAGCAAAGGAAAGGGGGACCGCCCTTCATGAAGACAAAAGAGAACCGGGAACGGCGAGCCCTCATCGTCTGGATCGTCCTTTCCGCGGCGGTGGCGGCGGTTATTTTTTCCTTCTCCGCCCAGCCCGCGGGTCAGTCGGACGCCGTGAGCAAGGGCCTGGTGGCATGGATCCTCAAAACCTTCTTCAGCGAATCCAGTCTGGAGTTGATCCAGCGTTGGGATACGCCCATACGAAAGGCCGCTCACTTTACACTCTATTTTCTCCTCGGCTTTTGTCTGACAGGGGCGTTCGGACATCAAAAGCGACTGCCGAAGGTGCCCGCTGCCATCGGTACGGCTGGGATTTACGCCGCCCTTGACGAGCTACACCAGCATTTTGTGGAGGGGCGCGGACCGCAGATGCGGGATGTGCTGCTGGATGTCTGCGGCGCTGCCGCGGGAGCGATGTGCCTCGCGCTGATTCTGTATCTTGTGAGCAAAAGAAAGAAAACATGATGGGAAAATCCTTGCTTTTTTGCAAGGATTTTTTGTTGTAGAAATCAGGAAGAATTTGACGGACACATAAAAACATGGTATACTGAATTATTGTAAATAGAATTGCAAATCGAGAATGCCCGAAAGGGAACAGTCTGCTTCACACAGGCTTTGACAGATACCCCATCCGAAAAGAAGGAACGACCATGCTGAAAAGTCACGAAAAATTCCATTCCGCCAACGGCAAACGCCAGATCCTTGTGGCGGACGACGAGCTGATCAACCGGGAGATCCTGGGGGAGATGCTCCGGTCGGATTATGAGGTGCTCTTTGCCAACGACGGCGGAGAGACGCTGGAGATGATCCGCCGCTACAGAAACACCCTGTCTCTGGTGCTTTTGGATATATTGATGCCGGTGATGAGCGGCCTTGACATTCTGAAGGAAGTCAAGTCGGATCCCGAGCTCTCCCGCATCCCCATCATCGTCACCACCGCCGAACGGGAAACCGAGGTCGAGAGCCTCAAGCTGGGTGCCATCGACTTTATCCCAAAGCCCTATCCCGCCATCGGCGTCATCCAGGCTCGTGTGCTGCGCACCATCGAGCTTTCTGAGGATCGGGATATCATCCAGTCCACCGAGCGGGACGAGCTCACCGGGCTGTATAATAAGGAGTTTTTCTATCGCTACGCCGAGCAGTTTGACCAGTATCACGAGGAGATGGAGATGGATGCCGTTTTGGTGGACATCGACCATTTCCACATGATCAACGAGCGCTACGGCAAGGCCTACGGCGACGACGTGCTGCGCCGCGTGGGCGAGCGGGTGCGCAGCATCGTCCGGGAATCGGGCGGCATCGTCTGCCGGAAGGAGGCCGACACCTTTTTGGTCTACTGTCCCCATCGGGAGGACTATCGGGAGATCATGGAAAAGGCCTCTGTCCGCCTGTCGGACGACGACGCGGCGGGAAACCGGGTGCGCCTGCGCATGGGCATCTATTCCAAGGTGGACAAATCCATCGACATCGAGCGCCGTCTGGACAGAGCCAAGATGGCCGCCGACACGGTGAAGGGCAGCTTTACCCAGAATATCGCCTATTACGACGACAGTCTGCATCAGCGGCAGCTTTACGCCGAGCAGCTTGTGGAGGAGTTTCCCACTGCCATCGCGGAAAAGCAGTTTCAGGTGTATTATCAGCCCAAGTTTGACGTGCGCCCCGAGGTGCCCGTTCTGGCCAGCGCCGAGGCGCTGGTGCGGTGGATCCATCCCACCCAGGGCATGATCAACCCCGGCGT
>CADBTM010000199.1 GCA_902797555.1 Oscillospiraceae bacterium | reverse complement strand
GTGCCGAGGGCTATGTGCGGTCGGTGCCCAAAAGCGGCTATTACGTCAGTGCCGCGCTGGCGCGGACGGTGCCCTCCGGCGAGCTGACGGGCATCCGTCAGCCTGCACCCGAACGGACTCCCGCCGTCCGGTACGATTTTTCCACCGGAGCGGTGGACACCACCCTGTTTCCCTATGCCCCGTGGGCGCGGCTCAGCCGGGAGGTCATCGGCTATCCCAGCCTGCTCCAGCGGGGCGACCCGCAGGGAGACGGGGACTTTCGGGAGGCGCTGGCGGTCTTTTTGCGGGAATATCGCGGCGTGCGCTGCGACGCCGACCAGATCGTGGTGGGCGCAGGCATGGAATATCTGCTCAGTGTGGTCATCGAGCTGCTGCCCGAGGCGCAGCGCTTTGCGGTGGAGGATCCCGGCTACGGCGCCCTGACGGGCGCGTTGCGCAATCACAGCCGTCAGGCGGTGCCCATTCCCCTGGACGGCAGCGGCATGCGGGAGGATCTCCTGCGGCAAAGCGGGGCGCAGGTGGCCTACGTCACCCCCTCCCACCAGTTTCCCATGGGGGTCACCATGCCGGTGGGACGGCGAAGCGCCCTTCTCTGCTGGGCGGAGGAAGCCCCCGACCGCTATCTCATCGAGGACGATTACGACAGCGAGTTTCGCTACACCACCCGACCGATCCCCGCCATGCAGGGCATGGACGGCGCGGGCAGGGTGATTTATGTGGGCACCTTTTCCCGCTCGGTGGCGCCCGGCATCCGCGTGGCCTATCTGGTGCTGCCCCGGGCGCTGGTACAGCGCTGGAGGGAGCGCTTCGGCGGGGCGGCTTCCACCGTCTCCCGCTTTGAGCAGCAGACCCTGCGCCTCTTTTTGGAGCGGGGACTGTACAGCCGCCATCTGCGCCGTTCCAACAACCTCTATCGGAAAAAACGCCAGCTTTTGCTGGAGGCGCTGTCCGCCCGGCCGGAGCTCACCGTTTCGGGCGCGGAGGCGGGGGTGCATTTTCTCCTCACCGTGCAGGGCAGGGAAGAGCGGGCGCTTTTGGAGCGCGCCTCCGCCGCGGGGATCCCTCTGCGGGGACTGAGCAGCTATTGCCTCGCCCCGCCGCCCATGGCCTCCACGCTGGTGCTGGGCTATGCCGGACTGGACGCCGACACCGTTCCCCAGGCCGCCCGGGCGCTCATCGACGCCTTGCTGGAATAAGAAAAGCTGCCCAAGGGCAGCTTTTTCATTTTCCGCTCCGGACGGCCATTGCCAGCGCCAGATCCTTTTCTGCCCGACCGGGGGCAAAGGGGGATTCCAGCCCCACCCGCTGCAGCTGGGAGAGAAAGGCGTCCTCGGTCCAATCCAGCAGATCCTCATACACCTGGGCCGCCCGGGAAAAATCCTCCTGCGCCAGCGCCAGGAGCTGGAGGGCGGCGTCGCCGCTGACCACATAGCTCACCACATAAAAGGGCATCTCAAACAAATGCTCCACCTGCGTCCAATAGAGGGCGGCGGAATCGTCCCCGGCATAGACGTCCCCGCCGAAGCGGCCCATGCAGTCGGCCATAAGGGCATTCAGACGGCCGGGGGTCAGCTCGTCTTCGGCCAGACGGTAGACCTCCGATTCAAAGGCGGCGTAGGCCGCCTGGGTGGTGAAGACGTCCACTGTGGACAGCAGATGGAC
This sequence comes from Oscillospiraceae bacterium, assembly GCA_902797555.1. Lineage (GTDB taxonomy): Bacteria > Bacillota > Clostridia > Oscillospirales > Butyricicoccaceae > UBA4644. The sequence continues at coordinate 2,780 of CADBTM010000199.1, read as the reverse complement.
AAGGACCAGCGCCCGCCAGCTCTCGTCCTCCAAAAGATCCCTGCAGCACAGCACGGCAAAGTGGCTCATGGCCTGAGAGTAGGTCTCGGCCAAGTCCAGATTGTCGGTGGTGTTATAGTTGAAATAGGCGTCGGCAAAGTGTCCGAACTCGTGGGAAAAGGAGAGAATATCGTCGGTGTCGCCCACCGCGCCCACAAAGCAGAAGGGCGCCTGATAGTCCTGCAGATAGGTGGTATAGGCGCCGGTGGCCTTGGTGTCCGAAACCCGCAGGTCGTACAGGCCATAGTCCCGCAGCACCTGAAAGGCGTTGGCGGTGGCACCGCCGATCCGCTGGGCGGTCTCCTCCATCACCCACAAAAGGTCGTCCTCGTCCACCTGTTCATACACGACCTCGCGGTAGGGGTCGCTTTTCATCAGCGCGGCGGAATAGGGGGCGGCCTGCGCCGCCACGTCCTGCAAAAACCGGTTGGCCATGGCGGGGCTGTAGTCCCGCCCGTAGGAGGCATAGCAATAGTCCTCATAGGAGGCATAGCCCAGCTCACCCGCCAGCGCGTTGCGGGTTTTGACCAGCTGAATATACATGGGGGCGCAGGCCTCGTTTACCTGACGGTCATAGGCGTCCCGCGCCAGCCAATAGTCCTCGTCGGACAAAGCGGGGTCGGAGAACAGGTCATAGGCGTCCACCTCCTGTCCCTGCCACACAAAGGTCTCGGGCTGATGGGCGCTCCAATAGTCCTCCACCAGACGGTTTTCCTCCTCCATCAGCGTCTTTGCCCGAGAGGAGAGCGGCGCATCCTCGGCGGTATAGCCTGCCAGCAGACCGCCGTCCACCTCTGCCGCAGAGGCGGCGCAGGCCACCAGCAGCTCGTCCAGCCACTGCTCCACCAGAACGGAGCTCTCCCAGCAAAAGCCGTTTTCCTCCCACAGCGCGTCGTCCGACTGGTCGCCGTCCGAGCGCAGGGAGATCAGCGTGTGCATGGTGTCAAAATGATCGTAGCTGTCCCAGCAGCGCTCCAGCTCCTCCTCCAGGGCGGATTTGTCCTTTTTGGCTGCCCGGAGGGCAAGCTCCCGGGTGCGGAAAAAGAGTGCCTCCATCTCATCGAGATCGGGGCGGATATAGGTCATCTCGCGGTAGGGGATGAGGGCGCTTTCGGCGTCGGCCTGGGCGCTTTTTCCGCAGGAGGACAGGGCGGCCAGCAGCGCCAGCAGCAGGGAAAGAACGGCATAAACTCTGTGTTTCATCATTTCAAAGCATAAGGAAATCCTTCACCGCAGACCTGCCACGGTGAAGGATGGTTGTTTGTACGGTTGGATTATTGACGGATGTCCAGCAGCTTCTGCTTGAGCTCGCCCTCGATGCGGGCCAGCTCGGCCTCGGCCTCCCGGCGCTTTGCACGGCCGTCGTTCTGGATCTGCACCACCTCGTCCAGCGTCTGGATGAGCATCTGGTTGGTGTGCTGCAGGGTCTCCAGATCGACGATGCCCCGCTCGCTTTCCTTGGCGGTCTCCACAGTGGCCATATGGAGCTTTTCGGCGTTTTTGCGCAGCAGGGTGTTGGTCATTTCGGTGACCTCACGCTGCGCCTTGGTGGCCTGCACCGAGTGCTCCATGCCCAGCGCCAGCACCATCTGGCTCTTCCACAGGGGGATGGTGTTGGTCAGGGTGGACTGGATCTTTTCGGCCATCAGGGTGTCGTTGTTCTGCACCAGACGGATCTGGGGCGCCATCTGGAGGGACACCATGCGGGTGAGCTCCAGATCGTGGATCTTCTTTTCAAACCGATCGCAGAAGGCGGCCATGTCGTTGGCGGCCTGGCTGTCGGCGGGATCGCCGGACTTTTCGGCCTTGGCGATCATCTCGGGCAGAACGTTTTGCCGCACGTCGTTCAGCTTGCGCTTGCCGGCGAGGATGTACATGCCCAGCTCTTTATAGTTGGCCAGATTGCGGTCATACATCTTGTCCAGCAGGGCGATGTCCTTGAGCAGCTGCACCTGATGGTTTTCCAGCACCCGGCTGATGCGGGTGACGTTGTTTTCCGCCTTGTCGTATTTGGCCTGAAGATTGGTGATCTTATTGGCGCTCTTTTTGAAAAAGCCCACGATGCCCTTGTCGTTTTCGTCCACGTCAAAGCCCTTGAGCTCGCCCACCAGATCGGTGATGGCGTTGCCCACCTCGCCCAGATCCTTGGTGCGCACATTGGCCAGCGCGTTTTCGGAAAAATCAGACAGCTTTTTCTGGGCGGCCGAGCCGTATTGCAGCACCACGGTGCTGTTGGTGATGTCGATCTTGTCGGCAAACTCGTGGATGACCTTCTGCTCCTCGGGAGAAAAGCTGCTTTCATCCAGAATGACCGGTTCGACAGCAGGAGCTTCCTTTTCCTGTACGGCCTCTTCCTCCAGATCGGGGGTGAGCGTCAGAGAGGGAATGGTGGATTCCATTGCTTGTTTCTCTTCCATGGGGATTACCTCCTGTTTATCATGAAAATAATATGTTTCTTCCCTTTATACTATACTTTCCCGCCTGCCCTGTCAAGAAACCGGACAGGAAAAAACTTTACTGCTTCGGAGAAAACTCCGGGTGGAGGCGGGTCAGCTTTTTCTTTGTTCCGTCGGGATAGACCACGGTGGTGCTTTGGAGCTGCGCCTCCAGATTCATCCGCACCGCCGCCAGATATTCCGCCCGCAGCGCGGCGCGCTCGGCAGTTTCCTCCTCGGTCAGCGCCCGCTGCTTTGCCAGCCGCGCCAGCTCGTTGAGACGGTCGATCCGTTCTTTTTCCATAG
>CADBTM010000198.1 GCA_902797555.1 Oscillospiraceae bacterium | reverse complement strand
GGCCACCGAGGGAAAATGCTCCTTCAGCGATCCCATCATCAAATACTTCCCCAATTTCTCTCTGAAGGGCACCCCGCGCCAGAGCGTCACCCTCCATCATCTGGCCACCCACACCGCCGGCATCCCTCCCATGGAGCCGCTGGAATGGTCTATCGCCCTCAACACCACCGAGCGGAAGGAGTCTGACTGGACCCGCGCCATGAAGGCCACCGCCCCCAACAAGATGAACAAGATCGAGCAGATCGTGGACTATATCGCCGAGGGGCGCTATCCCACCCTGGGCGAGCCGGGCAACTATATGAGCTATTCCAACGAGGGCTATGCCATCCTGTCCTATGTGGTGGATCAGGCCGCCGGCTATCCGCTGGAGCAGTTCCTCAAGGAGCGGGTGTTCGGACCCATGGGCATGACCCGCACCGTGCTGGACGAGGATTGCTCCGAGGCCAAAAAGATCGCCTCCGACGGCAATATCACCCGCCTGTGGGAGCGGGACGAGGACGGCAACTTCAGCTGTGACGACGCCTGGGGCATCCTGCCTCCCTTCCGTTCCTGCGCCTGCGTCAAGTCCACCGCCCACGATATGGCCCGGTACTATCAGTGCATCTCCAACCACGGCATGCTGGACGGCAAGCAGGTCATCCCCGCCGAGGCCGCCGATATGATGGTGGGCGTGGCCTTCCCCCTCAGCGAAAAGCCCTACTACTGCTACGGCCTGAACAAGCGCCTGTGGAAGGGTCATGTGATCTGCGAGCATTCCGGCGGTCTGCACGGCGTTTCCACCCACGGCGGCCTGCTGCTGGGCGAAAACTACGGCTTTGCCGCTCTGTGCAACGAGGGCGGACAGGACACCGACGATCTGTGCTGGATCATGTACAATATGATCATCGGCCGTCCGCTGGAGGAAAAGCACATCTGGCTCCATCCCACCGGCGAGCAGTTTGACAATCCCGAGATGCTGGTTGGCACCTATATCTGTCACGAGGGCGAGCCGGTCACCGTCAAGGTGCATGTGGACGAAAACGGCCGTCTGATGGCCACCCGCCCGCTGGGCGAATATGCCCTGGTGCACTGCGGCGAGACTTGGTTCCAGATGTTCAACAAGGACAACGAGCTGATGGGCCGCTGCCACTTCTGGGTGCGGGACGGCAAGGCCTGGGGCATGCAGGTCTATACCAGAATCTATCAGCGCATCGAAGACTGAGCCTGCCAAAAAAGCCTGTGGCGTTTTGCCACAGGCTTTTTTCATTTCCGGGATCAGTAGGTCACGGTCCAATATTGGGCGGCGTCCATTTGGGGCAGCTCGAGGACGAGGGTGTTTTCTCCCACCAGAGAAAAGTTATAGTAGTCCAGGTTGCCCTCCTTGACGTCCGACCAGCTCCAATCATACAGCTTGTCCCCGGTGGCGGTGTCATAGATCTCCACCGTCTGGGAGGCGGTGGAGCCTTCAAAGGAATAGCTCTGGCTCACCAGCGCCATCCGGGTGCCGGCGGGGTTGAAGGCCACCTGCTGGACGGCGGTTTCCGCGGAATTGTGCTCGGGCGCCAGCACGGTGGGGGAGAGGGTGGTCAGGTCGATGCGCTGAAAGCCATAGCTGTCGTCGATGCTGTTGCCCACGGCGCGGATGCAAAAGTCACCCCACTGCCCGCACAGGTAGGTGCCGTAGGGGCAGATCATGTTTTGCTCGCCGGTGTTGATGTCAAAAATCGAGAAATAGTTGGGATAGTAGGTGCCGTAGCTTCCGAAAAGGAAGCGGTGATCGTCCAGCACGGCCACCAGACCATAGGCCGTCCCGTGGTATTCGCTGTTGGGCTCGGCCGTCCATTCCCCGTGCAGGACCGACTGACCGTCCAACAGGATGTCGGGATACATCTGGGTGATCACATGCTCGCCCATGCGGAACACCGACTGCTCGTCATAGGCGCTTTCGGTGACCTCCCACTTGCCTTCGGTCTCCTCCACCAAAAGCTGACGGGGGGCGCGTCCGTTGTAATACACCAGACGCCACGGTCCCCCTTCGGGCAGCTCCAGCCCGTAGAGCGAACCATCGTGGCCGGGAAGCTCTACCTCCTCCAGCACCTCGCCCTCGGGAACGGACAGAATGCGCAGCATCAGCCCGTTTTCGGTCTCGTGGAGCAGGGCGGCGGTGTCGGCGTTCAGCCAGACGCCGGTGTGCCAGAAGTCTGCTGCGCTATCGCCCTCCAGCGCCAGCGAAACGGCGTTTTCGGGCAGATTGGTCTGCGCCTCGGGGGCGGAAGGCTCGTCCGGGACAGTGGGCTCGGCGGGATCGGGCTCGGCGGGAGTCGTCGGCTCGGTGGGTGCCGGCTCGACGGGGGCAGGATCAACGGGCGCAGGCTCCGCAGGAGCCGGCTGGGCGGGATCGGGCTCGGCAGGGGTGGGCTCAGCAGGAGCGGGAGTTACAGGCGTTGTGATGGGCGAGCCGGGCACGTCGGGCGCCGCAGGCGTCTTTTTTCCGCAGGAGGCGCACAGCAGCAGCGCCAGCGCGATGCAAACAACAGGCAAAAGCTTTTTCATGAAAGTTCTCCTTTCCGGATATACAAAAGGGGCGGGCGCGAGCCCTTAATATTCGATGCGATACAGCCATTCTCCGCCGGTGGAATAGCGGTGCATGGAGACGTACAGCGTGCCGTCGCCCGTCAGGGTGACCCCGCTCACCGAGGCGGCGTCGTGGGACACCGTCCACGAAAAGAGGACCTTTTCGGTGGCCGTATCGTACACGGTGACGGTGCATCCGCTGTCGTCCTCCCCCCACAGGCACAGGCGGCTGAGAGAGGGGTTGACGGCGGGATAGATGTCGGCGCCCTCCTCCAGCGTATTGGGGGCGAGGGCAAGGGGACGGCGTTCTCCGGTGGGCAGGTCGAGGAGGGCATAGTCGTAGCAATAGCCCAGATCCTCCATTTTGCAGGTGAGGGCGGTGTTCCCGTCCTCCGAAACGCCCAGCAGATAGGCGCCCGACAGCGTCCCGCCCAGGGGCAGGTCGGTGCGGGAGGAAAGGTCATAGATGCCGCTGTGCTCCAGCCATTCATAGCCCCAGCAGTCATAGGAAAACCGATGGTCGTCCAGGGCAAAGCGGAAGCGATAGCCCACGGCGTCCTCAAAGGTGCCGCCGCCCTCCAGAAGCACCTCGTCGCCCAGACAAAGGCTGCCGTCCCGCTCGGTGATCCGGTCGGCGCCCACGGGATAGCTTTCTTCCTCCTGCCCGTCCACGTTGGTGGCGGCGATGCCCTCGGGGGTCACCGTCATGCGGCGCAGGACGGTCATGCCGGTTTCGTCCCGGAGGGTCAGGGTGAGCAGACCCGCGTCAAAGTGCTCCACCTGCCATCCGGCGCCCAGCTCGCTTTCCTGCACCGGGGCGGCCGAAACAAAGTCGTAGAGCACCACCCGCTTTTCGGCCTGCACCAGCGCGGCGCGGGTCTCGGAAAGGGGATAGGCGTCCTGCCGGTTTTCTCCGCCGCACAGACGGCTCAGCTCCACGGCCACCGTCTCCTCCGGCTCGTCGGGGGTGGGGACGGCCTGCATCCGCTGGGCAAACCGGGGATCGAGGGCCAGATAGGCGTAGCCCGCTTCCCGGTCGGCGAGGATGTTTTGCCCCGCCAGCAGCCCGCTGAGGCAGATGGTGCCGTTTTCCGCAAAGAAAAAGGTCTGGACGCGCTCTTCAGAGCTTGTTCCGTCGGGCTGCGTCAGAATGAGTCGCCACAAAACGACCCCGCCCGAAAGGCTGCTGTCGGAAAACAGACCGTCGGGAGCGGAATAGCCGCTGTCAAACTCGGCGCGGGCGGTGCATTCTTTATAATTGAGCGCCGCATATTCCAGCGCCCAGACGTCGGTGTCAAAGCCCAGCATGGACGCGCTTTCCAGCCGCTCGTTGCGGGCGATGATGGCGGTGCGGTCAAAATAATCCTCCACCGTTTCGGCCTGCCCGCTGTCGGTGACGATGCCGGGCGTCGTCTGCGGGACGGTCTGCTGGGGCGCGGGGGCGGGAAGCGCGGCCTTTCCGCAGGCGCCCAGCGCCAAAAGGGCGAGAAGCAATATGGGGAAGATGTGTTTTCGATTCATAGATTCCTCCTGTCAGGGGTTTCACAGGATTAGACAGAAAACCGGAGAAAAAGTTCCGATTTTCGAAAAACACCCTTTTTTTCACAAGAACAAGGAACTTTTTTCCCGTTTTTCGGTCTGAATGAGTACAAGAAGGGAGTGGATTTCCGTGACGAAAAAGTTTGTTTTGCCGCTGACCGCGCTGGTGGTGTGCACCGTGCTGCTGCTCATCGCCTGCGGACATGCGCTTTCCAACGTATATCAGGAGGCCCGGGCCGTCCGCACCGGACAGCTTCGCCCCGCTGTTTCCTATGATGAAGTGCTGGCCACCATCCTTTCTGCCAACACCAATACCAACAGCGGCGGCGGGATGCGTGGCGTGGTGACCAACTCCGGCATGGCTGTGGATACGGCAGTCATGCCCACTGCCCCCACCGCCGCCCCCGCCCCCGATCCGGTCTTTTCCACCGAAGCCGCGGTGGAAGACGGGGCAAAGGGCTACGGCGCCTCCGGTGAGCAGCAGGACTATTCCTCCACCAACGTGCAGGTGGAGGGCGTGGACGAGGCCGACATCGTCAAAACCGACGGTCAATATATCTATGCCCTCTATGACAACGAGCTGCGGATCTATTCCGCCGCCGGCGCAGACACCGAATATCTGGGCGCGTCTTATCTGTGGGGCAAGGACATGGGCGAAAACGAAAGCCGTTCCGCCCAGGAGATGTATCTTTTTGAGGATCGCGTGGCCGTGGTCTGTCAGGACTGGGCGTGGAACGACACCCGGGGCGGCGAGAGCCGAACCTCGCTGGCGATCCTGGACGTCAGCAATCCCCGGCGCCCCGTGTTCCTCGACGAGCTGGGACAGGACGGCTATTATCAGGACAGCCGCCTTGTGGACGGCACCCTCTGCCTGATCTCCGACCACAGCGTGTGGTATTGGTATGACGACGCGACCCCGGTGGATCCCATCCTCTACATTCCCGCCGTCTATCGCAACGGCGAGGCCGCCCTGATGCCTGCGGACAGCATCTGGCTGCCCGAGCGTCCCTCGGACAGCGCCTATACCGTGCTCACCGCCATCGACCTGCGCAGCGGCGAGCGCCTCAGCGCCATGACCCTGCTGGATCACACCGACACGGTGTATATGGACGGGGAGAGCATCTATCTGTGCGCCTCCCACTACGATGAGGACGAAAGCGAGCCCTACACCGAGCGGCAGTATACCGTCACCGATTACGTTTCGGCCTCCAGCACCACCGTCACCGCCTTTGATCTGAGCGACGACGGCCTCAGCCTCCGCGCCAGCGGCGCCGTGCCCGGCAGCCTGCTCAATCAGTTTTCTCTCGACGCAAAGGACGGCTATCTCCGCATGGCGGTCACCGAAAACGAAAACCGTTGGCACATCTATGTGGACGAGACCTACGATTTCACCAACTACCGCTGGGACGACGGCTCCCAGAGCAGCAGTCTGTACATCCTGGATGAGAATATGCAGGTGGTGGGCTCG
>CADBTM010000197.1 GCA_902797555.1 Oscillospiraceae bacterium | reverse complement strand
GATCCTGACTGTGCCGAAGGACCTGCAGAGCTCGGTCATTTCCCGTATCAAGATCATGTCCGGCCTGGACATTTCCGAGCGCCGCATTCCGCAGGACGGCCGTTTCAATGTGCGCGTGCGCGACAAGGACATCGACCTGCGTATTTCCACGCTGCCCACGGTCTACGGTGAGAAGATCGTGGCTCGTCTGCTGGACAAATCGGGCGGCCGCATCACCAAAGAGGGCATCGGCCTTACGGGTACGGATCTGACGAAGTACGAGGAGTTGCTCAAATCCCGCGCCGGCGTGATCCTCATCGTGGGTCCCACCGGATCCGGTAAGTCCACCACCATGTACGCCATGATCGGCGACCTCAACACCCGCGAGGTCAATCTGGTCACTCTGGAAGACCCTGTGGAATACAACATCGCCGGCGTCAATCAGGTGCAGATCAACGACAAGACCGGCATGACCTTTGCCAGCGGCCTGCGCGCTATCCTGCGTCAGGACCCGGATATCATCGCCGTGGGCGAAATCCGTGACGGCGAGACCGCCGAAATCGCCATGCGCGCCGCCATCACCGGTCACGTGGTGATCTCCACCATCCACACAAACGACGCCGTCGGTACCATCGAGCGTTTGCAGGATATGGGCGTGGAGCCGTATCTGATCTCCAGCGCACTCAAGGGCGTTATTTCTCAGCGCCTTGTGCGCCGGGTCTGCCCGGAGTGCCGTAAGGCCTATACCCCCTCTCAGGACGAGCTGGATGATCTGGGTCTGTCCAACGAGACCGGCGTTACCTTCTATCGCGGCGAGGGCTGCCCCAATTGCTACAACACCGGCTATCGCGGACGAATCGCCGTTTTTGAGATGCTCAACGTCAACCATCGCGTGCGCAACCTGATTTCTGAGGGTCGCCGGAGAGAGGTCATCGAGGCCGAGCTCAAGTCGCCCGCCAACGGATTTGTCTCTCTGCGGGAAAACGCGCTGCGTCTGGTGCGCGAGGGCATCACCACCTCGGAAGAGATCCTGCGCGTCATCAACGAAGAAGATTGATTCCCTGAAACAGGAGGTTATTTGCCTATGTATACTGTGGAAGAACTGGTGGCGAAAGCCAAACAGGACGGCGCTTCCGATATCCACATCATCTGCAACCTGCCCCCGAAATACCGCAAGGACGGTCAGGTGCAGGACATGGGGGAGGAGCGGCTGACCGCCGACGATTGTGTCGCCATCGCCAAGTTTTTGGCCAAGGGCGAGTACGACACCTTTGATCGTGTGGGCGAGTTGGATGCCGCCGATACCTTTGCGAACAACCGCTGCCGTATCCACATCTTCAAGCAGCAGGGCGTGCCCTCTGTGGCGCTCCGTCTTCTGCGGGAAGAGATTCCCAAGCTGGAAAATCTGGGCTTGCCGCCCGCCGTGCTCAAGCTGACCGAGCTGCACAAGGGCATCGTCCTTGTCACCGGCGAGACCGGCTCCGGTAAATCCACCACGCTGGCCGCTCTGCTGGACAGCATCAACCACACCCACCGCAGCCACATCGTCACCCTGGAGGATCCTGTGGAGTACGTCTACAAGCCCGATCTGTGCGCCATCAACCAGCGCGAGGTAGGCAAGGACACCAAGAGCTTTTCCGAGGGACTCCGCGCCAGTCTGCGTGAGGATCCCGACGTCATCCTCATCGGCGAGATGCGTGACCGCGACACCATCGAAACGGCCATCACCGCCGCAGAAACCGGACACCTGGTGTTCGGCACCCTGCACACGGGCAGCGCCTCCGACGCGGTCGACCGTATCGTTCAGGTCTTTCCTGCCGACGCCCAGACCCAGATCCGTCTGCAGCTCTCCATGACGCTGGCCGCAGTGCTCACCCAGCAGCTCGTTCCCAAAAAGGGAGGCGGCCGCACGCTGGCCTGCGAGTTTATGGTGGTCACTGACGCTATCCGCAATCTGATCCGTTCGGGCAATACCCCGCAGATCGCCAATGCCGTTGCCACCAGCGCTGCGCTGGGCGGCCAGACCATGGATCAGGCGCTGGTGCGTCTGGTGCGGGGCGGTGTGATCACCCGGGACACCGCGATGCACTTTGCCCACGAGCCTGAATACGTCAAGAAAAACGCTATCTGATATTCGATTTGCCGTATCCTTTTTCGGAAAGGAGAACGTACTTTGGTTACATACAAATACACTGCAGTTTCCCACAGTGGGGAAAAGGTCTCGGGCGTCATTGAGGGCTTTAACGAGCTGGACGCCGTTGACCGCATCAAAAAATCCTGCGACATCGTCCTCAAGCTGACCGAGGTTAAGGACAAGGAAGGCTTCCTGAATGTGGAGCTGGATGCCAACAAGATGAACAAGAAGGCGTTCACCGTGATGTGCAGCCAGTTTGCCATCATCCTTCGCGCCGGCATTCCCATTGCCCGCGCTGTCCAGCTGATCGCCGACAAAACCACCGACAAAAAGCTGCACAAGCTGCTGAAAAAGGTGGGGGAGGACGTGGAGGCCGGACGCAGCCTCGCCTCAAGCTTTGCCGAGCACGGGGAAAAGTTTTTGCCCATCACCTTTATCGAGACGATTCGTGCCGGTGAAGAAACCGGTAATGTGGACCGCTCCTTCGAGACCATGTATCAGCACTATGACAAGCAGACCAAAATGGCTGCAAAGGTCAAGAGCGCGCTGGCCTATCCCGCCTTCGTGCTGGTGCTCGCCGTGGTCGTGGTCATTGTGCTGATGGTCAAGGTGGTGCCTGTGTTCACCCAGATTTTCGACAGCTATGGAGCTCAGCTGCCGCTGATGACCCGGATGCTGATCGGCATCTCCAACTTCTTCAGCAAAAACATCCTTTGGATCGTCATCGTCGCTGTTGTGCTGGCCATCGCGTACAAGCTCTATGGCAACACCGAGTCCGGACGTCTGAAGCTGGCACAGCTTGCACTGAAGATCCCGGTCTTCGGCAACATCAACCAGCTCAACGGCGCCAGCCAGTTTTCCAACACCATGACCACCATGCTGGGAGCGGGACTTCCCATGACCCGCGCCATTTCGATCACGGCAAAAACGCTGAGCAACTATCACCTCAGCCAGGAGATCGGCAAGCTGACCGGCAAGCTGGAGGAAGGTCATTCTCTTGGCTCCAGCATGCGGGAAAGCGGCTGCATGCCCGACATCCTTACCGACATGGTTGCGGTGGGTGAGGAAACCGGTGAAATGGAAGAGACCCTCGACACCATCGCCAGGTACTATGACACCGAGCTGGAAATGGCAGTGGATTCCGCTATGAAGAAGCTGGAGCCCACCGTGCTGATTTTCATCGCGGGAGTCGGCGGATTCATCGTCATCGCGGTGTATCTTGCCATGTTCCAGATGTATGCCGCAATGTGATCGCTTCCCGTCCCATCAAGGAGGGAAAATGAACAAGTCTATTCTTCATAAGCTGACCCGCAGCGACGGGATCTCCCGCGCCATGGTGGTGATGCTGGTTTTGGTCGGCGTCATGCTCATCGTGGTGGCGATCCCTGTTTATCAATACAATCGGAGCATCGCCCGGGAGATCGGCTGTGTGCAGTCTCTGGACACCGCTTCCCGTCAGATGGCGGTTGACTTAATGATGGTCAACGATGAGCCGACGCCCGAGGACATCAAAGCGCTTCTGACCCACGCCATGGTGGGCTGGGAGGATCTTTGCCCCGCCTACGGCACGGTGTATATCGTCAAGAATCCGGAAGGTTCCGAACTGCCGTACCGGCTGGCCTGCGGTATGCATGACCCCGACCTGAAGGAGCGCACCCGCCTCAATGCCGATCATGTGCTCAATCAGGTGATCACCGAGGTGCGCACCGCCTGGGCAAAGAACATCCCCATGACGGAAAACGTAGTGACCTCGCTCAACGGCGGCACCGTAGAAGTGGTTCTTTTGGACGAGCCCAACGATCTTCGCCGGGGCACGGGAGCCTCTGTGGGACATAAGGGCACCGAGGCCTATTTCACCGTCAACGATCGTGGAACCGTCAGCTGGTTTGTTTATGCCGACGAGAATCACGCCGCTGTCTGGCGGGAGAATGACGGCTGGACGGGCGACAGCTATACGGATAACTGATTGTTTTACGTCGATATGAGCATTTTTTTGACGAAAGGCATATTGCTTTACAGCTGTTTGCTTGCCGCAGTATTTGGCGCATGTATGGGATCCTTTCTCAACTGTGCCGCATGGCGGATCGCCCATGGAGAAAACTTTCTCAAAGGGCGCAGCCATTGCCCCGACTGCGGACATGCGCTGGGCGCGCTTGATCTGTTTCCCGTGCTGAGCTGGCTCTTTTTGCGGGGGAAATGCCGGTATTGCGGCAAGAAGATCCCCGCGCGCTACCCGCTGACAGAGCTGTTTTTCGCAGCCGTCACGGTGGCCTGCCTGCTGCGGTTTGATCTGACCGTTTTGTGCCTGCGCAATTACATCTTTCTCTGTTGTCTGTTCTGCCTGTCCCTTGTGGATCTGGAGAGCTATATTATCCCCGACGGATGCCTGATCGTTTCCGCTGCGGCCTGGGTGCTCGCGCTGCCCTTTGTGGGAATGGGCTGGCAGGAGATCCTGCTTTCTGTCGCTGCGGCAGCGGTGTTTGGCGGGGGGCTGTTGGGAATCTCACTGATTCTCGACAAGCTGTTAAAAAAAGAGAGTCTCGGCGGCGGCGATATCAAGCTGTTTGCCGTGATGGGACTATATCTTGGGTTTTTGCCTTCGCTGTTTGCCGTCCTTCTGGCGTGTATCCTGGGTCTGCTTCTGGGCCTGATCCGGAAAAAGGGCGGTAACGGGGAAGAGCGCATTCCCTTTGGTCCCGCGATCGCTGCGGCCACAGCCATTATGTTGCTGTGGGGCAGCGGACTTGCAGACTGGTACATCGGTCTGTTTCGCGGAGTCTGATTTCGGAAGGAGAAAAGGTCTCTATGGGAAAAAAACTGTTGGGAATTGACATTGGCTACGACCGGCTCAAGATGGTTTTGGTCAATGGGAAAAAGGTCAAAAAGGCCGCCATCGTTCCTATGCCCAGCAATCTGGTCAAGGAAGGGCGCGTGGTCTCGATCGAGAGCATGGGTGAGCTGATCCGCACCACCATGCGGGAGAACGGACTGCATTGCCAAAACGCTGCCGTGGTTTTGTCCAACGAGAGCGTCTTTGTCCGAAACGTCACCATGCCCCGCATGACCGCCGATCGGCTGGTGTACAACCTGCCCTTTGAGTTCCGGGACTATATCACCGACGAGCTGAAGAATTACGTGGTGGACTACGCCATGATCTCCGATCCCGCCGATCTCAAGGCAAAGGCGGAGGCCAATCCGGATGCCGACGACGAGACAGACACCGCCCGCACCATGGAGCTGCTGGCCGTTGCCTGCCCGGTGTCCATTCTGGAGGAGACCAAGGCCTATCTCCGCAAGGCCGGCCTCAAGCTGACCAAGGCAGCGCCGACGGTGTGTGCGTACGCGCCCCTCATCCGGGATATGCAACAGCGCACCGGCACCTCCGGCGGGGAATACTGCATCCTCGATCTTGGCTATCAGGCCGTGCGCATGTATATGTTCAAGGGCGATTGCCATCAGGTCACCCGTGTTTTGGAAGTGGGATTATCCTCCATTGACGACGTGATCGCCGACGCGTATAATGTAGACGTACATCTGGCACACACCTATCTTCTGACCAATCACGACGATTGCCAGGAAAAGGAGTTCTGCCGGAACGCCTTCAACAATATTGCGGTAGAGCTGATGCGTGCCATCAATTTCTATCGCTTCAACAATCCCGACAGCCAGCTGAATGACATCTGGGTGTGCGGCGGCGGCGCGGAGATCGCATCCCTGCGCTCCGCCATCGCCGAGACGCTGGACATGAATCTGCACAACGCCGACGAGCTCGTTCCCGACGGCCATGGCTTTGACGAGTGCCACACGCTGATTCAGGCTGTCGGCATTACACAGGACTGAGGGGGGTACGCGAATGGCTGTGACAGTAAAAAAGGACAAACGCAGCAGTCGTGACGTTGGCCATGGCAAGCTGCCGACAAAGCGGTCGATCAACCTTGCGTCGATCGGAGAAAAGCCCATCAACCCGTTGGTGGCGATTCCCGCGATTCTCTTGATCATTCTCGCCGCCGTTGCACTGAGCAAGTTTGCTGTGGTGGATCGGTTGCTGGCTGTAAACAAGGCACAGGCGGAGGCCGCCGCGGTAAAAGCGCAGGTGGATGCCGGCTATGCCCGCATCGGTGAGTTTGGCGAGCTGAGCGACACCTATGCACATTATACCTATTCCGGTATGAACGAGGAAGAGCTTTCCCGTGCGGATCGCATCGCCGCGATCGATGTGATCGATCGGATCATCGTTCCCGAGGCTCGTGTCAACGACTGGGCAATCACCGGCAATCAGATGGTGCTCACCGTTGTTGCCACCGACCTGCAGAAGGTCAACCAGATCGTCCAGAGACTGGAAGAGGAGCCCAATGTGGACTATTGCTCCGTCAGCACTGCCGCCACCAACGAGTCGTATTACAACGGCTATAAGGTGATCGATGAGACGGGCTCCGTTACGGCTCGTATTACGGCCTATTTGGTCAACGCATTGGAGGTGGAGAACGGATGAAGATTTTAAGTCGTGATTTTACCGTCAAGGAAAAGATCCTTCTCCTGCTGCTTTGCCTGGTGCTCATCGGATTGGCCTACTATCAGTTTATTGACAAGCCGGTTCGCGCCTCCATTGCTCAGGCGAATGCTGAAAAGCAAGCGCTCGAGCTGGAGCTTCAGACCGTCCAGTCCAAGATCGTCCAGCTGGAAAAGATGCAGAGCGAAATCGACACCCTCACCAACTCAGGCAAGGTGAGCATCATGCCCAGCTATAACAACAGTAAAGAGGTCAACGAGCTGCTCAATAAGGTTCTGGGCAGATTGGGATACGCCATCACGTTCTCCAACGTGACCCGCAGCGGCGATCAGATCCGCAGGAATATCTCTCTTCGGTTTACTGCTCCCAGCTATGCCACGATGGAGCGTGTGCTTGATCAGCTGGCAAAGTCTGAGTATCGCTGCCTGATCGGCAATGTCAGCTGCTCGCAGAACAACTCCAGAGACGGCGGCACTTCCGTTACCGTCAACCTGACGGCCACATTCTATGAGACCATGGTGGGCGGCACGGCGGATCCCGGATTGCCCGCGGCAAACCAATAACGCGTTTTTCTCTATCCGGGTCGCAAGACCCGGATTTTTTTTGCTTGACAAGCGAACACTGTTCGCATAAAATGAACGGTGTTCGGTTTGTGTTTTTATGAATCATAGGGAGGAATGAAATGGCACGAAAGGGCTTGACGCGGGAGCGCATCATCGACGAAGGCTGCGCTCTCGTGGAGGAAAAGGGCTTTGACGCCTTTTCCATGCGGGAGCTGGCCGCCCGGCTGGAGGTCGGACCCGCGTCGCTGTACAATCATGTTTCCGGTCTGGAGGAGCTGCGTCAGGCCATGGCGCTGCATTCCGCCGACCTGATGCGTCAGACACTGGAGCAGGCCATGGAAGGGAAGACGCCGGATGAGGCTTTTCTGGAGGGCGCGCGAGCCTACCGCCGGTTTGCCAACGAGCATCCCCACGGCTATCAGGTGCTCATCCGCATGCCTGCTTCCAACGATGCCATGCTGGTGCAGGCGGCAAAGGACAGCTTTGCGCCTCTTCGCTCGGTGATCCGCACCCTGTGCACTGACGAAATCCGGTCCCTGCATTTTCTCCGTTGTTTTCGCGCGGCCATTCACGGATTTGTGGAGCTGACTGCAAACGGCTTTATGCGGCGTGGCGCGGTGACAAGAGACGAGACCTATGAGGTCATGATCCATGCGTATCTGAAAACATTGAAGGGGTTGTCCGACCATGAAGAAATATAGTCCTTACGTCAAAAAATACTGGTACAGCTTTTTGCTGGGGCCTTTGTTTATGATCCTGGAAGCCAGCGGCGAGTTTATCCTGCCATACATCAACGCCAATATCATCAACATCGGCGCTGCCAACGGGGACATTCCCTACATCGTGCGCCACGGCCTGCTCATGCTGGTCATCGCCTGCCTGATGATGGCCGCCGGCGTCCTCGGAGCGAACTTTGCCATTCGCGGCGCATCCCGCCTTGCGGCCGGGGTGAGGGGAGACGTCTTTCGCAAGATCCAGACCTTCTCTTTTTCCAACATCGATGATTTTACCACCGGATCGCTGATCACACGCATCACCAACGATATCACCCAGATCCAGAATTTTACCCAGACCCTGCTGCGAGGCATGTTCCGCAGCCCCATTATGCTCATCGGCGCGCTGATCATGGCCTTCAAGCTCAATCCGCCTCTGGCGCGTGTGATCCTCATTGTGGTGCCCATTCTGGCGGGAATCATTGCCGCCATCATTCTCATCGCCTCCCCGCGCTACACCAGGATGCAGAGCCAACTGGATCTGCTCAACATCGACATCCGGGAGACCATCACCAACGAGCGGGTCATCAAATCCTTTGTGCGGGAAGAGCACGAAAAGCAAAAGTTTGCTCTCGTCAATGAAAAGTTGGTGGAAAAATCCACCGCCGCTCTCAAAATGATGCTGCTGCTCCAGCCCTCCTCCGCGCTGGCGGTCAACGTGACCACGCTGGCAGTGGTGTGGTTTGCGGGAAAGCAGATCATGGTGGGGGATATGGAGTTGGGCACGCTCACCGCCTTTATTACCTATCTTTCCCAGATCCTGATGGGGCTCAATTTCCTTGCCAACATCGTTTTGCAGGGCACCCGTGCCGCAGCCTCCCACCGGAGAATCAGCGAGGTGCTGGACGCCAAGGTGGATCTCACCGACGACGAGGCAAAGCAGCGGGACCATGTGGTGAAAAGCGGCAGCATCTCCTTCCGGAATGTCACCTTCCGCTATTTCAAGCACAATCGGGAGAGCGTGCTTGATCATATCAATCTGGACATCGCCTCGGGCGAGCTGGTGGGCATCATCGGCTCCACGGGATCGGGCAAGACCACGCTGGTCTCCATGATCCCCCGTCTGTACGACGCCGACGAGGGCGAGGTGCTGGTGGATGGGATCCATGTAAAGGATCTCTCCCTCTACAATCTGCGGGAAAGCGTTGCAATGGTGCTGCAAAAGAATACGCTCTTTTCAGGCACAATCGCAGAAAACCTCCGCTGGGGCAACGAGAACGCCACCGATGAGGAGATCCGCGAGGCGGCCTCTGTGGCGCAGGCCGACAGCTTTGTGCGCGCCTTTCCCGACGGATACGATACCGAACTGGGGCAGGGGGGAGTCAATCTCTCCGGCGGACAAAAGCAGCGTCTGTGCATTGCCCGTGCGCTGCTGAAAAAGCCCAAGATCCTTATTCTGGACGACTCTACCTCCGCTGTGGACACCGCCACCGACGCCTCCATCCGCAAGGCCTTCCGGGAGCGCCTGCCCGGCGTTACCAAGCTGATCATTGCGCAGCGGATCAATTCGGTCATCGACGCAGACAAGATCGTTGTGCTCGATCAGGGCCGTGTAGTGGGCTGCGGCAACCACGAGAGCCTGATGCGGGATTGTCAGGCCTATCGGGAGATCTATTGGTCACAAAAGGATCGAAAGGAGGCTGTCTGATATGGCGGAAGATCGGTTTGAACGGCTTGCCAGAAAATACGGCAGCTTCTCTGCAGGCGCCTCCCAAAAGAAAGAACTCAACGTGGGTCCCGGCCGCGGCCGGGGCGGCATGAACGCCAAGGGAAAGCCCAAGGATCTGAAAAAGACGGTGGGGCGGCTGCTCCATTATTTGTCCCACGAGCGGGGACTCTTGACGGTGGCCGTGCTGTGCGCGGTGATCTATACCGTTTCCTCGCTGGCAGCTTCCTATATGCTGCGCCCCATTCTCAATCGCTTTTTGTATTATGATCCCAGCGAAATCGACCTGACCGGCCGCCTCGCCGGGCTGGCAAAGGGATTGGGCGTCATGGCGGTGGTCTATGCGCTTTCGGTCTCTACCCAGTGGATCCAGCAGCGCATCATGCTGACGGTCTCCCAGCGCTCCCTCCAGCGGATGCGCACCCAGCTGTACAACAAGCTGCAATCCCTGCCCATTCGCTATTTTGACACCCACGCCGCAGGCGATATCATGAGCCGCTTTACCAACGACGTGGACACCGTGGGCGAAATGCTCAACACCACCCTTATCCAGATCATCTCGGGCGCCATTACCATCGTGGGAACACTGGTGCTGATGATGTATACCAACGCGATTCTGGGTATGATCACCATTCTGATGACACCGCTGCTCACATGGGTCAGCCGTCTCATCATCCGCAAGAGCCGCGGCGCCTACACCGCCCAGCAAAAGAATCTGGGCATGCTCAACGGCTTTGCCGAGGAGACCATCTCCGGGCAAAAGGTGGTCAAGGTCTTTAACCATGAAAAAACCGCCGAGGAAGAGTTTGACTATCTCAACGCGCAGCTGTGCGAGGCGCAGATCAAGGCACAGTTCCGTTCGGGTATCATGGGCCCGGTCACCCATCAGATGAGCACCATGTCCTATGCCCTCACCGCCTGCATCGGCGGAATTCTGGTGGTGACCCGCGGCTTTGACATCGGCGGCCTTACGGTCTCCGTGGGCTATACCCAGCATTTCAGCCGCCCCATCAACGAGATCTCCATGCAGATGAACACGGTTTTTGCCGCCCTTGCGGGTGCCGAGCGCGTGTTCGAGGTGCTGGACGCCCAGCCCGAGCCCCCCGACGTGGACGCGGTGCAGCTGAATTCGCTGACGGGCAATGTGGTGCTCGACCACGTCAGCTTTGGCTACGAGCCCGGTGTGCCCGTGCTCCACGATATCTCTCTTTATGCCAAGCCCGGTCAAAAGATCGCCTTTGTCGGCTCCACCGGCGCGGGCAAGACCACCGTCACCAATCTGCTTTCCCGTTTTTATGACATTGAGCAGGGGAGCATCACCATCGACGGCGTACCCATCGAGCGCATTGACCGTCGTTTCCTCCGACAGAATATCGCCATGGTGCTGCAGGATACCCATCTGTTTACCGGCACTGTCCGGGAAAACATCCGCTACGGACGTCTGGACGCCACCGACGAGGAGGTAGAGGCCGCGGCAAAGGTGGCCTCCGCCCATTCCTTTATCCTTCAGCTGGAAAACGGATATGATACCATGCTGGAAAACGACGGGGCAAATCTCTCCCAGGGCCAGCGGCAGCTGCTCAATATCGCCCGCGCCGCCATCAGCCGTGCGCCCATCCTCATTTTGGACGAGGCCACCTCGTCGGTGGATACCCGTACCGAGCGGCACATCGAGGAGGGAATGGACGCCCTGATGGAAAACCGCACCACCTTTGTCATCGCCCACCGCCTGTCCACTGTGCGCAAATCCAATGCCATCATGGTGCTGGAAAAAGGACGCATCGTCGAGCGCGGCACCCACGAGGAGCTTCTCGCCGCAGGCGGGCGGTATTCCGACCTGTACCACGAGATCACCGAGCTGGATTGATGCATTCTTCTCCACCGGATATTTTACACAACAATCGCACCGGGGGTGTTGTAGGAATCGTAAAAAATGCTTAGAAAATCCATGAAAAAGTAAAAATTCCTCTTTACAGTTTGGATTTAGCATGGTAAACTATATACACCAGCCAAGCATCCGGATCGAAAAAAGCGGAAGGAGAAGACATTATGCAAAACAATTTGCACGATGAACATATGGATCAGCTTTTTGAGGCGATCCTTCGTCTGAAAACTCTCGATGACTGCTATGCTCTGTTTGGCGACCTTTGCACCGCAAACGAATTGCTTTCGATGAAACAGCGCTTTTGGGTCGCGTCTCTGCTTCGTCAGGGGAATATCTATTCCGATATCGTGGAGATCACCGGCGCCAGTACTGCGACCATCAGCCGTGTCAATCGCTGCCTCCAGTATGGTGACGGAGGCTATGCCCGCGTGATGGAGGACGAAGAAAACGCGTGAACCCCTATACCACTCTTGCAAGCGTTTATGACCGCCTGATGGATCAGGCGGTCTATGACAAATTCTGCACCCGGATCACCGGCCTGCTGCACCGTGGAGGGATCGAGGACGGCATCGTGCTCGAGTTGTGCTGCGGCACAGGCAGCCTTACTCGCCGCCTTTCTCTCGCCGGATATGAGATGATCGGCTGCGATATTTCCCCCGACATGCTGGATATTGCCCGGGAAAAGTGTGCCGATCTCCCCGTGCCCCCCGTATGGATCTGTCAAAGTGCGGAGGAGCTCGATCTGTACGGCACGGTGCGAGCCGCCGTTTGCAGCATGGACAGTGTAAACTATTTTACAGACCTGCGTCAGCTGAAGCAGGTCTTTTCCCGCGTCAGCCTTTTTCTCGAGCCAAAGGGCATGTTTCTCTTTGATATCCGCTCCCGCGGGATGTTTGAAAGCATGAATGGCCTGTCCAGCGTGCAGGAGGAGGACGATCTCTTCTGCACCTGGCAATACGGCTATGACAGAAAAAGCGGCCGTGGCGTCCATCAGGTGGACATCTTTTCCGGGAAGGACGGCAGCATCCGCCGGTTTACCGAATGGCACGAACAGCGCTGCTACAGCGTGGACACGCTGAAGGCAGCCTTGATCGCCGCCGGTTTTTCCTCCTGTCGGGTATATGAGGGGCTGAGCACACGGCCCGCCCGCACCGAGGACGGAAGATTGCTCTTTGTGGCCAAAAAGTGAGGACAACTATGAAGGATTTCATTGTCCGGGGCATGACCCGGGACGGATATATCAAAATTACCGCGGCGCAGACCACCGAGATGGTGGAGCACGCCCG
>CADBTM010000196.1 GCA_902797555.1 Oscillospiraceae bacterium | reverse complement strand
TTCGGCGCTGGAAAGCCGGGGCGGGTCGCACTGGATGTTGTATTTGGGCTGATAATAGACCTGCAGCTGCCTGCCCTCCACGGCGGGGCGGAGGTCGTTGAGCAGGCGCTGATTGAGCAGCTCCCGCATGCGCATATCCTCGTTATAGATCATCAGCGGGTTCTGATAGTCGCCCCGCACCATATTGCAGGCGGCGCGGGCACGGTCAAAGAGCAGCACGGGCTCCACGCCCTCCTGCCAGGGCATCACGCCCATGCGCAGCTGGACGTTGGCGTTGGGAAAGACGCTGTTCACTTTCTCCTGAAAGCGGTTGAGCACGGCGGCATAGTCGGGCTGATGTGTACAGAAGATCGCAAAGCGGTCGGCCTCAAAGCGGCCGGCGATGCCCTGCGTTTCGGACAAAAAGGCGCGGATCTCGCTGCCCAGCAGGCGGAGCACGTCGTCGCCGAACTCCCGCCCGTTGAGGTCGTTGATGGTGTGGAACTGCTCGATGTTCATCACGATGGCATCCGGATGGAGCTCGGGATGATACTGATACAGCCGGTTGGCATATTCAAAGAAGAAGTTGCGGGTATAGAGCATGGTCAGCCGGTCGTGCTCGGCGGCCGAGATCAGCTGGCGGCCTTCGCTCAGCTCGATGATCCGCGCCACGCGGGCGAGGATGACCTCGGACATATCAAAGGGCTTGGTGATAAAATCGGCCGCGCCCAGCTGCAGCGCCCGCAGCTCGGCGCTTTTTTCCGCCGTCAGAACGATGACGGGGATGTGCTTGAGCTGCTCGTCCTGCCGGACGATCTCCAGCACCTCAAAGCCGTTCATCACGGGCATCATCAGATCGAGGAGCACCAGCGACATGGCGTCGGCGCGGGCACGCATCTGCTCCAGCGCCTCCTTGCCGTTTTCGGCGTACAGAACCTCATATTCCTCTTCCAGAATCACACCGAGCGCGTCCCGGTTGATCTCCTGGTCGTCCACAACCAATACCAGCTTTAGCCGCTGGATCTGTTTGGACTGAATCATTTGGTGGCGCCCCCTTTCTCTGCTTGCGAAACAGAAATCCATTTTTTCAGAGCTGCATACAGGCAATCGGCGTCGGTGGGCTTGGCCAAAAGCTCGTTCATGCCCACCGCCAGCGCGGCGTCGATGTCACTTTGAAAAGCGTTTGCCGTCAGGGCGACGATGGGAATGCGCCCGGCGTCCTCCCGGGGGAGAGCACGGATGCGGCGGGTGGCCTCCAGACCGTCCATCACCGGCATGCGGATATCCATCAGAATCAAGTCATAGGTGCCGGGAGGCGCCTGAGAAAAGCAATCGAGGGCGATCTGGCCGTTTTCGGCATGGTCGGATTCCACGTCCTCCAGCTCGAGAAGATCCTGCACGATCTCGGCATTTTCCGGGACGTCCTCAACCACCAGCACACGGCGTCCCGCCAGCGAGATCTCCTCCGCCTCCGGCGGAACGGCGGCTCCGCCGGGAACCTCCAGAACGGGCAGCGATACGGTGAGGACAAAGGTGGAGCCGCGCCCCTTTTCACTTTGCACCTCCAGCGAGCCGTCCATCAGCTCGGCCATGTTTTTGGACACGGCAAGACCCAGCCCGCTGCCGCCGAAGCGGTTGGTGGAGCTGGCGTCCTCCTGGGAGAAGGGCTCAAACACCTTGGAGAGAAACTCCTCGCTCATGCCAACGCCGGTGTCCGCAACGGAAAAGCGCAGCTTTGCCCGCCCGTCCTCCGGCTGGGAGGTGACGGCAAAGGTGACCTTGCCCGAGGCATCGGTGTATTTTACGGCGTTGTCCAGCAGACCGAGCAGCAGCTTTTTCAGCTGGATCTCGTCGCCCTCGCAGCATGCGGGCAGGTCGCCCTCGGCCTGATAGCGGTACTCCAGACCCTTTTCCTCGCACAGCGTCCGGACGATGGCGTTGACCTGATCCAGCATGTCGGCGACGCACATGGGCTCGCGCTTGAGCTCCAGCGCGCCGGTGTCCAGATCGTTCATCTCCAGAATATTGTTGATCAGATCGAGAAGGTGCCGGCCGCTCTGACCGATGGTTTCCAGCTGCTGCCGGGTTTTTGGGGAAAGACCGGGCTCGTTGAGGGCCAGACGATCCAGACCGAGGATGACGTTCATGGGGGTACGCATCTCGTGGCTCATGCTGGCGAGAAAGGCGGTTTTGGTGCGGTTGGCCTCCTCCGATGCCATCAGCTTTGCCTCGATCTGCTCGTTTTCTATGATGCGGTCGGTGATGCGGCGGGTGAGCCGATACATGACGAAAACGAAAATGCTTCCGCCAAAGAGGATCCCGCTCACCAGCAGGTCGGGCTTGCCGAAAATGCCCACGCCCAGATAGCCCAGCAGGAACAAAACCAGCAGGACGATGGGAACATGCAGGATCCAGCTTTTGGTCCCCCAGCCTTTCATGCCCCGGATGCGGCGGGCAAAGCGCACAAAGCCGATGATGTTGTACACCATCAGCAGGCTTCCGAGATAAATCAATCCGTGTATCAGCCAATTCATAAGGGAGCCTCCTTTTCACGTGCTATTTTGCCGGGATGCGGAAACGCCCGGCGGATATGGCGGCGAAAGGGGATATTTTATATATTGTAGCACACAAATTCTTTTTTTACAACTCATTTTGTAGATAGCTTGCACACTTGTGCTCACCGGAAAAGGGGGAGGACAGACGGCGGCGCGGCGCAGGAAAAATCTTGCAAATTCGGAGAAGCTGCGGTATAATAAACCATAAATATTTCTTTATCGGTTTCCGATTTCTGCCCCGCCCCGGGGCGATCCAGAAAAGAGGAATTGCGTATGGCAGATCCTACCGAAAAAGCAGCGGGTGTGGAGGCTCTGAAGCCTTACCTTTCTCCTGTGTCGGTGTGGGCGCTGTCGGTGGGTGCAGCCGTGGGCTGGGGCTCGCTGATCGTGACCAGCACCAGCTATCTCTCCCAGGCAGGCCCGATGGGCAGCGTTCTGGGAATCCTCATCGGAGCCGTTCTCATGCTGATGGTGAGCGTCTGTTTCGGCTATCTGGCAAGACAGTTTCCCGAGGCGGGAGGCGTCTACGCCTACACCAAAAGGGTCTTTGGCTATGACCGTGCCTTTCTGGTGTCGTGGTTTCTCGGCCTGACCTACATCGCCATTTTCTGGGCCAATGCCACGGCGCTGCCCCTTTTCGCCCGGTATTTCCTCAAAAACTTTTTCAGCTTTGGCAAGCTCTACACCGTTTTCGGCTATGACGTCTATCTGGGCGAGGTGCTGCTCACGCTGACCGCCATCGGGCTGGTGACGTGGCTGTGCATCCGCAGCAAGCAGAACGCCGCAAGAGCCATGGTGGTGCTGGCGGTTCTCTTCACCGTGGGCATCACGGTGTGCTTTGCCGCCGCCATGATCGGGCATGGGAAGACCGGCTTTTCCTTCGCGCCCATGTTTTTGCCCGACGGGCACGTCCTTCGGCAGATCATCCGCATCGTCTTCATCACCCCTTGGGCCTTTATCGGTTTTGAGAGCATCACCCACTCGGTGGAGGAGATCACCTTCAAAACCAAACGGATCTCCCGTATTCTTGTGATCTCGGTGATCACCACCACGGCGCTCTATATCTTCATCACCCTGCTCAGCGTGACCGCCTACCCCGCGGGGAGCGGCAGCTGGATGGAATATATCACCCATCTGGACGCCTATGAGGGCATCGAGGGTCTGCCCGCGTTTTTCGCCGCGCGGCACTATCTGGGAGATTTCGGCGTATATCTGCTCATGGCGTCGCTGCTGTCGCTGGTGATCACCAGCCTGATCGCCAACCTGCGCGCCCTCGGCCGCCTGTTTTATTCGGTGGCGCGGGACGGCATCCTTCCCGCCCGCTTTGCAGAGCTCAACAAAAAGCAGATCCCTCAAAACGCCCTGCTGCTGGTGGCGCTCATTTCTCTGCCCATCCCGTTTTTGGGCAGAACGGCCATCGGCTGGATCGTGGACGTGAGCACCATCGGCGCCACCATCCTCTATGGCTTTGTTTCGGCGGCCGCCTACAAGACCGCCCGGGCAAACGGGAGACGGAAGGTCGCCGCCATCGGAGGCGTGACCTTCTGCGTCATGATGCTGTTCGGGGCGTTTTTGCTCCTGCCCGGACTGTTCTCCTTCGGCAATTCGCTGGCCTCCGAGACCTATATCCTCATCATGGTTTGGTCGATCATGGGCTTCTTCTACTTCCGGCGGATCATCGCCAAGGATCACGCCCGCCGCTTTGGCAAGGCGATCATCGTGTGGATCGCTCTGCTGGCACTCATCGTGTTCATGGCCCTCACCTGGACCGGACAGCGGGACGAGGCCATCACCCGGGAGGCGGTGGTCAGCGTCCAGCACTTTTACGAGGGGACGGCCGGGCCGGAGGCCGCGGGCCTGACCGCAGAGGAATACGTGGAGGAGCAGATGGACAGGCTCCACCGCACCAACGTGATGAACACCCTTCTGGTGAGCGGCATGTTCGCCCTGGCCATGGGCGCCATGCTCATCAACCACTTCTCCCTGCGCAAGTGGGAATCCCAGACGGCGCAGGAGCGGGATCGGGCGCGGGATGTGGCCTATAAGGATCCCCTTACCGGCGTCAAGAGCAAGCACGCCTATGTGGAATACGAGCGCGACATGGCGGAAAAGATCTATCGGGGCGACGCCGGGGAGTTTGCCGTGGTGGTGTGCGACGTCAACGGACTCAAGCACATCAACGATACGCTGGGGCATCAGGCGGGCGACCAATATATCCGCGCCGCCAGCGATCTGATCTGCGAGAGCTTCAAGCACAGTCCGGTGTTCCGCATCGGCGGCGACGAGTTTGCCATCCTCCTGAAGGGGCAGGATTTTGACAACCGGAACGAGATCCTCGCCGCCCTCAACGAGCGCATCGAGAAGAATATCGGAACGGGCAGCGTGGTGGCCTCGCTGGGCATGACGGAGTTTGACCCGCGGCAGGACAACACCTTCCACGCCGTTTTCACCCGGGCCGACGGCCTGATGTATCAGCGCAAGATGGAGCTCAAGAGCATGGGCGCCAGGGTGCGGGAGTAAACAAAAAAAAGAAACCGCCCGTCTGACCGCAGGTCAGGCGGGCGGTTGTTTTTATTCCGCAAAGGGCGCGGGCTTTGGCTGGTGATATTCCAGACCGTTGTCGTAGCGCACCTGCTCGGGAGGCTGCTCCAGCAGCTCGGGATGGTCGAGATAGCGGCGCATATCGTTGAAAAACCGGGCATAGTGGGCGCCGGCGCACACGCGCTCGTCGGCGGTGATGCCGATGGGCAGATAGCGGCGCATCCGGGTTTTGCCGTCCTCCACCACGGCCACCCGCTCAGGGGTGCCCAGACCGAAAAACAGGCTGACGTTGCCGAAATTGTAGATGTGGTGGTTGACGTCGTGCAGACCGATGGAGGCGGTGTTGGTGATGTACATGCCCACATGGAAGGGCAGCTCGTCGATAAAGGCCTTGGGGCAGATGCCATAGCGATCCAGCAGACGCACCAGCGCCACGATGACGGTGGGCAGACCGGGCACGGCAAAGAGGATGGAGACCAGCTTGTCCAAAAAGTTTTTGGACTGGGGACCCCGGTTGGCGGCCACGGCTGCGGCCATGCGGTCGCGCACGTCAAAAATGGTATCGGCGGGGTCAAACCACAGCTTGACCACCGTTTCGCCCTCCTCGATCTTGTTGGGATTTTTCAGCATGGTAAAGGCGACGGTGCAGTTGTTCCGGGCAAAATACTGCTTGTTCATGATAAAGCGGTTGATCTCCGGGTTCTGGCTGACGGCGCGGACATAGGCAGCCACCACGATCTGCATGTGGGTGATGGACTGGTTGTGCTCCTGCTTTTGCCTGCGGATAAAGCGGGACATGGCCTCGATATCTGCCCGATGCTTGAGAAACACCTGGGCGTCGCAGCGCATGGGCATCACATAAGGCGTGATCTGCACGATGGGGTCGATCCCCTTGACACGCCGTCCGTCGGGTCTTCTTCCAAACATGCTGGCACCTCTTTTCGACAGATTTCGATGCTTTCTGTTGAGCTTATTGTATGTTTTTCCAGTCTTTTTGTCAAGAAGCAGAGGCCGTTCCCGCCAAAGAATAAAAAAGCCGGGAGGGGCGTATGCCCTCCCGGCGGCAGCTTTGCGTTCAGTTGATGATGGGGGCGTCGGGCGCATTGTTGCGCACGCTTTGAATGCCCATCTTGCACGAGCGCTTGGCGGTGTAGCCCTCCGCCAGCAGGAATACCGAGCCCTTTTCGTCCAGCAGGCGGAAGCAGATCCCGCCCTTGTCGTTGAAATAGATCTGGTATTTGATCTGTGCACCCAGATTTTCACCCATGGTGCTGTCCTCTACGGGGGCGCCGCAGTGGGCGCACACCCAGTGGATGGCCTCCACGCATTGCTCCATGGAGAAAAAAAGGGGGGAAGTGGCAACGATCTGACCGTTTCCGGCCTTCAGGTTGTATTTATATGCCGCCCTGATCTGCTGGACAGTGAATTTTCCCATCGTCCCACATCCCTTCCTTTGCTTTTGTAATTTATCGGTTTTATACTTTTTACCGTTAACACAGAAAAGCACTTTACCAATATTTATACCACGCCGACACAAAAAAGGAAAGAGCAAAACACAAAGAATTTTCCATTTTTTTTGACCGATTTTATGGTGTAATTGCTGAATCGGCGCGCTCCTGCGCCAGAAAGGGCGCAAAACCATGGACGGGCGGGCGGCGCTTCCGGAAAAAAGAAAAAGCGCCGCATCTGCGGCGCCTGTGCGGGATCAAAATCAGTCTTCCTTGAGGGCGGCTTCCTTCAGCTTGGTAAAGGTGACCTCGCTGAGGTCGTGCTCCACCTTGCAGGCGTCCTCTGCGGCCACGTCCTCGGGCACGCCCAGCTTGACGAACAGCCGGGTGAGCACCTTGTGCCGCTCATAGATCTTTCTTGCGATGGCTTCGCCTTCGGGGAGAAGGTGGATCAGTCCGTCGCTCATGGTGATATAGCCGTTTTCCCGGAGCTTTTTCATGGCGATGCTCACGCTGGGACGGGAGACGCCCAATTCGTTGGCGATGTCGATGGAGCGGACAGAACCGTTGCGCTCCCACAGGGCAAGGATGGACTCCAGATAATCTTCGGCCGATTCATAGATCTGCATATCTCGCGCCTCCTTTGGCTTTCTGCTTAGCCACATCTTACCACAAAGCGCGGGAAAGTACAAGCTTTTTCCGCCGGCATGCAAGAAAATTCACGATTGGCGGGACGGCGGTTTTGGGGCGGGCATATTGAAATCTCCGACAATCTTCTGTTGCACTCGACACAAGAATATGTTACACTATAAAACAGAAAAAGAGAAAGGAGCGTGCGGTATGTACGCATTTGATGAAAGATACTGCCTGGATCAGTTTGAAAAGCTTTTGGCCATCGACAGCACCACCGGACAGTTCCGCGAGATCCAGACCTATGTGGAGGAGGAGCTGACCCGTCTGGGCTTCCCCTGGCAGGAGACCCACAAGGGCGGCGTCATCGCCACGCTGGGCGGGGAGGAGGATCCCATCGTGGTCACCGCCCATCTGGACGACATTGGTCTGATGGTGCGCCGGGTAAACGGCGACGGCACCCTCAACGTCTGCCCTGTGGGCGGTCTGCACCCCTTCTACTCCGTGATGGAAAACGTGCGGGTGCACACCCGGGACGGCGGTGTGTTCACCGGCACCATCTGCCGCACCCCCAATTCCATTCACGTCACCGAGGAAGAGCTGCGCATGACGCTGGGCGATTATCGCAAAAACGTGTGCGTGGTGCTGGATGAGGAGGTGCACTCCGCGGCCGACACCCGGGCGCTGGGCATCGAGACCGGCGATATGGTGGCGCTGGAGCCCCGCCTTGCCTACAGCAACGGCTTTATCAAGTCCCGCTTTGTGGACGACAAGGCCTGTGTCGCCGTGCTGCTGGCGGCTATGAAATACATCCAGGACAACGGCATCGCCCTGCGGCGCAAGGTCTACGCCTATTTCGCCGTTTATGAGGAGATCGGACACGGCACCTCGTGGGTACCCGCCGACACCCGGGATATTCTGGCGCTGGACATCGCGCCCACCGGTCCCGACCAGACCTCTGACGAGCACAAGGTGACCATTTTTGCCAAGGACGCCTCTTACCCCTATCACTGGGAGATGGGCTGCGAGCTGCGGCAGGCGGCCATCCGCGCCGACGTGGACTATGTGGTGGACATCTTCACCCCCCACTACGGCAGCGACGGCAACACCACCGTCCGGGCGGGCTATGACGTGCGCCATGCGGGCATCGGCCCCGGCACCGCCAACAGCCACGGCTATGAGCGCACCCACATCGACGGCCTGCGCAACACCTACGCCCTGCTGCTGGCCTA
>CADBTM010000195.1 GCA_902797555.1 Oscillospiraceae bacterium | reverse complement strand
TACGATTTCACCAACTACCGCTGGGACGACGGCTCCCAGAGCAGCAGTCTGTACATCCTGGATGAGAATATGCAGGTGGTGGGCTCGCTCACCGGTCTGGGCGAGGACGAGCGCATCTATTCCGTCCGCTTTGACGGGGATATGTGCTATTTCGTCACCTTCCGCCAGACCGATCCCCTCTTTGCCGCCGACCTGAGCGATCCCGCCCATCCGACGATCCTCAGCGAGCTCAAGCTGCCCGGCTTTTCCAGCTACCTCCACGTCTACGGCGAGGGTCTGCTGTTCGGCCTGGGCCAGTGGGCGGACGAGGAAACCGGCTGGACGGAGGGCATGAAGCTGTCCATGTATGACAGCACCGATCCCGAAAATCTGCAGGAGCTCACCACCCTGCGTCTGCAGGAGATCGGCTGGTCTCCCGCGCTCAGCGACCACAAGGCGCTGCTCATCCAGCCGGAAAAGAATCTGATCGGCTTTGCCTACGACGGCGGCTATCTGGTGTTCGCCTATGAGGACGGCGCCTTTGTCCAGCTGGCCGATCTGGAGGGCAGCCCCGACGAGTGGGGCTGGTGGGACTGCTGGAATGCCCGTGCCCTGCTCATCCGGGACGACCTCTATCTGGTCTCGTCCGACGGCCTGAGCGTCTACGACACGGTGGACTTTGACAGTCTGTGCCGGATCTCTGCGGATTAACGCCGAACCATATCCTACAGCGCGGGAGCGATCCCGCGCTGTTTTCTTGCGCCGCGCCCGCTTTCAGCCCTTCAGGCTCTGGAGGGCGCTGCCCGCCGTGTTGGCGTGGCAGATGGCGATGGCAAGGGCGTCGGCGGCGTCGTCGGGACGGGGCACCTTTGCAAGACCGAGGATCATGCGGGTCATTTCCATGACCTGCTTTTTTTCGGCCTTGCCATAGCCCACCACGCCCTGCTTGACCTGGGAGGGGGTGTATTCAAAGGGGGTGAGCCCCCGCTCGGCACAGGCGGCCAGAATGACCCCGCGGGCCTGCGCCACCTGAATGCCGGTGGTGATATTATTGTTGAAAAACAGCTCCTCAATGGCCACCGCGTCGGGCTTTACGGTGTCCAGCAGGGTGCGCATATCCCGGGAAATCTCCAGCAGGCGGCGGGACATTTCGGTGCCCGCGGGGGTGGTGATGGCGCCATAGCCCAGCATCCTGTGCTTGCCCTTCACGCTTTCGATCACCCCATAGCCCACGATGGCATAGCCCGGATCGAGACCCAGAACGATCATGGTTTCTCCATCATCCTTTCGGCGGCGCGGAGGATGCCCAGCTTGCCCGCCTCATAGGTCAGCCCGCCCTGCAGATAACAGGTGAAGGGGGGACGCATGGGGGCGTCGCAGCTCAGCTCGATGGACGACCCCTGAATAAAGGCGCCCGCCGCCATGATGACGGGATCCTCATAGCCGGGCATATCCCCGGGAACGGGGGCGGCAAAGCTGTCCACCGGCGAGGCCGACTGGAGCCCTCCGCAAAAGTCGATGAGCGGCTGGGGCGCGCCGAAGTCGATGGTCTGGATGATGTCGTACCGGGGCTCGTGGGAGGAGGGGGAAACGGTATAGCCCAGCTCCTCCATCACCGCCGCGCAAAAGGCCTCGGTCTTTACGGCCTGCGCCGCCACATGGGGGGCGAGGAAAAAGCCCTGATACAGCAGGCGGTTGACGTCCAGCGTGGCGCCGCACTCTCCGCCGATGCCCGGCAGAGTCATGCGGGCGGCTGCCCGCTCCACCAGCTCGGCCTTGCCCGCCACATATCCGCCGCAGGGCGCCAGACCGCCGCCGGGATTCTTGATGAGGGAGGCCGCCATCAGGTCGGCGCCCAGTGCCACCGGCTCGTCCTCGCACACAAACTCGCCGTAGCTGTTGTCCACCATGGCCACGATATCGGGGCGCACCTCCTTGACGGCGGCGCACAAAGCGCCGATCTCCCGGGGGGAGAGGGTCTTGCGGATGCCATAGCCCCGGGAGCGCTGGATAAAGACGGCGGCCACGTCGGGCTGCTTCACCGCCTCCAGAATGGCGGGCAGATCGGGCGCGCCGCCTCTCAGCGGCACCTCCCGAAATCCGATGCCGTAGTCGGCAAAGCTGCCGGGCACGTTCCCCCGTTTGCCCACCACGGTTTCCAGCGTGTCATACACGCCGCCGGTGATGCTCAGCAGGGTCTGGCCGGGGCGGACGCAGGCAAACATGGCGCAGGCGATGGCGTGGGTGCCGTTGACAAAGGTGGTGCGCACCAGTGCGCTTTCCGTCCCGAAGACCCGGGCATAGATGCGCTCCAGCTTGTCCCGTCCGGTGTCGTCATAGCCATAGCCGGTGGTACCGGAAAAATCCCCCACCTGCACCCGCTCCTCCGCAAAGGCGGCCAGCACCTTTTCGGTGTTGATCAGGGCGATGCGGTCGATTTCGGCAAAGCGTCCGGCGCAGCGGGCCTCGGCCTTTTGCGCCAGCGCGACAAGAGCTTCGTTCATAGTGTTCTCCTTTTTTCAGAAACCCAAGGGGTTTTCATACTATTTCAAATTACAGTATAGCATGTTTTCTCCAAAAGGGAAAGGGCAAAACAAAAAACAGCCCGCCTTTTCGGGGCTGTTTTTCAAGACGGCGCGGCGGGATAGGCGCGATCCTGATCCGTTTCCCGGAGAAAAAGCAATCCACGCTTCGCAGATTGTTCCCCGCCGGACGATTGCAAAAACGGGCAAACGCTGGTATAATAAAAGCCGGATATCAAAAACCGAGAAAAAGGGGGCTCTCCCATGTATCTCATCGGCATCACCGGCGCCTCGGGCAGCGGCAAAACCACGCTGGCCGCCCGTCTGCTGGAGCATTTCGGCGACCGGGCGCTGCTCATTTCGCTGGACTCCTATTACAAGGATTTTCCCGACCTGCCCTTTGAAAAGCGGGCGGCGCTCAACTTTGACGCGCCGGACATCCACGACCACGCCCTGCTGGAGAGCGACCTGCGGCGGCTGATGGCCGGCGATCCCGCACCCAA
This sequence comes from Oscillospiraceae bacterium, assembly GCA_902797555.1. Lineage (GTDB taxonomy): Bacteria > Bacillota > Clostridia > Oscillospirales > Butyricicoccaceae > UBA4644. Next base: position 4,168 of record CADBTM010000195.1, on the reverse strand, counting down.
GCGGGTCTATGATTTCGTCACCCACCGCCGCGCTCCCGACGACGGCCTGCTGGAGCCCCATCCCATCCTCATCGTGGAGGGCATCCACATCTTTGCCCGACCGGAGGTAAGGGACATGTTTGACCTGCGGGTGTTCACCGAGCTGGACCCCGACGTGTGCATCCTCCGCCGGGTCAAGCGGGACATGGAGGAGCGGGGCAGGGATCTGGACGGCATCACCCTCCAGTATCTCCGCACCGTCAAGCCGATGTACGAACGGTATATCCGCAATTACAAGGAATGGGCGGACATCGTGGTGCCCACGCTGGTGCACAGCGCCGTGGGCGCGGAGATGATCGCCTGCTATGTAGAAAAACAGCTTTCCCAAAGGGAGGTAGAGTGATATGCTGAACGGAAAACCCCTGATCTGCTGCACCACCAGCGGAAGAAACGACGCCACCGACCCCCGCCGCCGCATTCTGGAGGATTGGCAGACCTATCCCGCCGCCATCTATGCCGCGGGCGGCGTGCCCGTTCCCACCTGCGAGCTGGCATGGGAGGAGATGGCCGAGCTGTGCGACGGCCTGCTGCTCACCGGCGGCGCCGACATCGATCCCCATCTTTACGGCGCGGTCGCCCTCAACGACACCGTCGAGCCCGATCCCATCCGCACCGCCTTTGAGGTGCCCCTCACCCGGGCCTTTCTCGACCGGAAAAAGCCCATCCTGTGCATCTGCCGGGGCTTTCAGCTGATGAACGCCCTGCTGGGCGGCGACCTCTATCAGGACACGGTGACCGAGCTGGGCTTTGTCCACATGAACAAGAACATCCGCCACCCGGTGTTTGCCGAGGAGGGCTCGGTGCTGTATCGGCTGTTCGGACGGGAGTTCCGCACCAACAGCACCCACCATCAGGCGGTCAGGACCCCCGGCGCCGGACTGCGGGTCACCGCCCGCTCCACCGAGGGCATCATCGAGGCCTATGAGCACGAGACCCTGCCCATTCTGGGCACCCAGTTCCATCCCGAGCGGCTCACCGGCATTTTGTGGGACGACCGCACCCCCGACTTTGCCCCCTATTTCCGATATTTTGTGGAGCTGACCGCCCGGGACGCCGAGGCGCGGGGAAAATGATCCGGGAGGTCACCCTCCGTCCCGGTCTTATCCTGCTGCAGGACAGCCGGTTTTTCCCGCTGACCCAGGATTCCGTTCTGCTGGCCGACTTTGCCGCGGGACGGGGGCTGCGGGGACGGGGGCTGGATCTGGGCGCGGGACAGGGCTTTCTGTCCGTCCTCACCGCCATCCGGGCGCCCGCGCTGCGGCTGGAGGGGATCGAGCTTGTCCCCGAGGCGGCTGAGATCGCCCGGGAAAACCTGCTTCGGGCGGGACTGGAGATCCCCGTCACCGCCGCCGACCTGAAGGATCTGCCCCGATCCATGCACGGGCAGTATGACCTTTGCCTGTGCAATCCCCCTTATTTCCGCCGGGGCAGCGGAAAGGAGGCACATCAGCCCGCCGTCGCCGCCGCCCGCGCCGCGGGCGCCGACATCGGGGAGGTGGCCAAGGCCGCCAATCAGGCGCTCAAAACCGGAGGAAAGCTCTATCTCTGCTTTCCCGCAAACCGCCTTGCCCCGCTGATGTGCGCACTCTCCCTGCGGGATTTTGCGCCGAAGGCCCTGCGCCCGGTGCGGGATATGGCAGACAAAGACGCATCCCTGCTGCTGGTGGAGGCCGTCAAGCAGGGGGGCGAGGGCATGACCGTATTGCCCGACCTTGTCCTGCGGGAGCGGGACGGAACAAAAACCGAGGAATACCGACGGATCTATGGAGAATGATATGGAAGAAGAAAAACGAGCCGGCAAGCTGTATGTGGTAGCCACCCCCATCGGCAATCTGGGGGACTTTTCTCCCCGGGCGGTGGAGACGCTGGAAACGGTGGACTTTATCGCCGCCGAGGACACCCGGGTGGGGGCAAAGCTGCTCAACCATTTCGGCATCAAAAAGCCCCAGATCTGCTATTTTGAACACAACCGCCGCTCCAAGGGAGAATACATCGTGGGGCGGCTGCTGGCGGGGGAGACCTGCGCCATCATCACCGACGCGGGCACCCCGGCGATCTCCGACCCGGGCACCGATCTGGTGGCGCTGTGCGCCGAAAACGGCGTGGAGGTGGTGGCCGTCCCCGGCTGCTCCGCCGTGGTGTCGGCGCTGAGCATCTCCGGCATGGACACCGGCCGCTTTACCTTTGAGGGATTTTTGTCCACCACAAAGAAAAACCGCATGGAGCACCTCAGCGAGGTCAAGGAAGAAAAACGCACCATGGTCTTTTACGAGGCGCCCCACAAGCTGCTGCGCACCCTGCAGGACATGCTGGACGCCTGGGGCGACCGCCGGATCGCCCTGTGCCGGGAGATCACCAAGCTCCACGAGGAATGCTTCCGCACCACCCTCTCCCAGGCGGTGGAGCACTATACCGAGCATCCGCCCCGGGGCGAGTTTGTGCTGGTGATCGAGGGCTATCGGGACGAGCCCGCCCCCGTCCGCTCGGGCGAGCCCGCCCTGGTGGACATCGTGGGACAGCTCATCCAGAGCGGCATGCCCCTGATGGCTGCCGTCAAGCAGGTCTCCCGGGACAACAACGCTCCCAAGAACCGGCTGTATCAGGAAGCTCTGGAAAAGTATGGCAACGATTGACCTGCCCCCGCTCCCCGCGGAGGACTATCTTGCCGACGGGATCACGCTGGCTCAGCGCCTTTTGGGCTGTACCCTGCTCCATCGGACACAGGAGGGCGTCGCCGGCGGGATCATCGTGGAAACCGAAGCCTATATGGGCCTCACCGACGACGCCGCCCACAGCTATCGCGGCCGCCCCGACGGGCGGGTGAACGTCCAGTACGATCCCGGCGGGCGCGCCTATATCTATCTGATCTACGGGATGCACTCCTGCATGAACGTGACGGCAAACCGGCAGGGCGTGCCCGAGGCCGTGCTCATCCGCGCCCTGCGTCCCACGGTGGGGCTGGCTCTCATGGAGGCGCGGCGGCCAAAGGCAAAAAACGACCGGCAGCTTTGCTCCGGCCCGGGCAAGCTGTGTCAGGCGCTGGCCATCACCCGGGCGCAGTACGGTCTCGACCTGCGGGGGGATACCCTGTGGATCGCCGACCGGCAGGAGATCCTGCCCATCGCCGCGGGAAAGCGCGTCGGCGTGGACTATGCGTTGCAGTGCAGGGACAAGCCGTGGCGGTTTGTCATCCGGGACGATCCCTTTGTCAGCATCCCTATCGGAAAGGAGAAGCACCATGAATGAATATGAACTGAATGCCTTTCATTCGGAATTTGACCCCAAGGCCATGGCCGACAGTCTGAAGGCCGACCCCAGCCCCAAAAACAAGGTGAAAAACTTCGCCGTCCTCAAAACCTCCTATTTCCTCACCTTTGTCAACGACAAGGGCTCGCCGGTGGTCATCAACAGCAGCGACGGCAAGCGTCTGGTGGCGGTGTTCACCAGCCGGGACGAGCTGGAGCGCTGGCCCTTTGACCGGGCGGAGATCCGAGAGATCCCCTACGAGGCGGCAAAGCAGGCCGCCATGAACAATCCCCGGCTGGACGGCATGGTGGTCAACCCCTTCGGCGGCGGGATGCGCCTTTTGCGGGCGCAGCTCAACGACATCGACAACACCATGCGCTTTGCCGCCCGGGGCGATCACGCCACCCTCAGGCTGACCGCCACAAGGGATTATCCCATCGGTCTGCCCCTCGCGGTGAGCGAGCTGATGGAGCAGCATCCGGAGGTCTATCGGGTGTGGCTGCTGGCTTCCCGCACGGGGACGGAGCATCTGGACACCAAGCTGATGGTGGTGGACTTTGACGGCAAGCCCGACGAGCTGTTTCCCCACATCCTCAACGCCATCCGCCTCTATCTCCGGGACGGGGAGGCCATCCAGATGCTTAAGGCCGACCTCAAGCTGCTGCAGGCCGCCGAGGCCACGGCAAATCCCATCTATACGAAAAAGCAGTAAAAACAAGCGCCGCATATGCGGCGCTTTCTTTTGCGCGTCCCAGAAGGCTCCCCTGTGTAAGGGGGGACGTTTGCGAGCGCCGCTACAACCTTCCCCTTTGGGGAAGGTGGCATTGCCGAAGGCAATGACGGATGAGGCAGGACGACACCTTATGGCTTGGTACAACCTCAT
>CADBTM010000194.1 GCA_902797555.1 Oscillospiraceae bacterium | reverse complement strand
GACGGGGAGAGGACGGTTTATGTCACCGCCCAGATCTATTGGTCGCGGTTTTCCGTGTGGACAGTGTCGGAGAACGGAGTGCCCTTCGACCCGTTTTGACAGGCTTTGCGGCCCCTGTTTGATAGAATAAAGACCGAGGACAACCCCGGTCTTTTTCTTTTTGCTTGGGAAGGGAGGCGGCCCACATGGAGCTGCAGTATGAGGTGCGGGAGGGCCGGCTCACCGCTTGGGTCAGCGGAGAGCTGGGACATCCCGAGGCCATTCGTCTGATGGCCGAGCTGGGACGGATGCTGGAGGATCACCTGCCCGCCGAGATGGCGCTCGACCTGTCGGGGATCGATTTTATGGACAGCTCGGGCATCGCGGTAGCGGTGCAGACCATGCGCCGGTGTCAGGGGTGCGGGTGCCGGTTTTGGGTGCAGGGCGTGCCAAAACAGGCCATGCGCGTGTTTACCGCCGGGGGAATATGCCGTCTGGCGGACATCCGACCGGAGGTGAAAGCATGAAACGGCAAGCGCAAAACGAGATGACCATCCAGTTTCTCAGCCGCAGCAGCAACGAGGGCTTTGCCCGCACGGCGGCTGCCGCCTTTCTGGCTCAGGCCGACCCCACGGTAGAGCAGATCTATGATATCAAAACCGCTGTTTCCGAGGCGGTGACCAACGCCATCGTCCACGGCTATCGGGACGGCATCGGCACGGTAAAGCTCACCGTCCGCCTGTTTGACGACGGGCTTGCCGAGATCATCGTCAAGGATCGGGGCTGCGGCATTGAGGACGTCCACCGGGCGCGGGAGCCTCTGTTCACCACCGGCGGCGCCGAACGGTCGGGCATGGGCTTTACCATCATGGAGAGCTTTATGGACGCCGTCACCGTCCGCTCCCGTCCGGGAAAGGGCACCACGGTGATCCTGCGCAAGCGCCTGACCTCCCGGCAGCCTCTGTGACCGCCGAGACGGCCCGTGCCGTCCTTTTGGCGCAGAAGGGGGACAGGGATGCCATGGAAAAACTCCTGCGGGAAAACGCCGCTCTGACCGCCGCAATCGCCCGCCGCTTTCTCTCCCGGGGAGAGTGGGACGAGCTCATCCAGCTGGCGTCCATCGGATTTTACAAGGCGGTGATGACCTTTCAGCCCGGGCTGGGCTGGGAGCTGTCCACCTATGCCGTGCCCAAAATGGCGGGGGAGATCCGGGCGTTCTTGCGACAGGACGGCGCAGTGCACATCGGCCGCGCCCTGCGCGCCCGGGCATTTGCCGTGCGCCGGGAGATGGAGCGGCTGGAGCGGGAGACCGGCGAAAGCCCCCGTCTCAGCGCCCTGTGCGCTGCCACCGGACTGAGCGCGGACGAGGTGACCGAAGCACTGGAGGCACCCTTTTCGGTGGCTTCGCTGGAGGAGCAGTTTTCCTCCGGGGAGGGCAGCCTTGGGGATCTTTTGACCGAGGGCAGCCCGGAGGAGGGCATCGCCTGGCGCCTTGACGTGCGTCAGGCACTGGAGGAGCTGGAGCCCCGCCTGCGGGCGGTGGTGGCTTTGCGCTATCTCCGGGAGCTCACCCAGCAGCAGACCGCCCGGCGTCTCGGCGTCACCCAAGCCCACGTCAGCCGTATGGAAAAGCGGGCGCTTGCCGCCCTGCGGGAAAAGCTGGAACAATAAAAAGGCCGCTGCAAGCGCAGCGGCCTTTTTCATCCGATCTCAGTTGATCTTCACCTTTTCCCACAGCTCGTTCATATAGCTCAGGGTGTCCGCATCCAGATTGCGGAAGGCAAAGGCGTTGTAATTCTCCCGGAAGCTCTCCATGGGAGGATAGAGGATGGCCATGGTGTCCTCGCCCATATCCTCGGCATACTCCTCAGAATTGACCACCAGAGCGTTGGGGGAGGCGTAGTAGATATACTCTGCGTTGGCGATGGCGGGCTCTTCGCTCAGCATAAAGTTGATGAAGATCTCGGCCAGCTCCTTGTGCTGGCAGCAGGAGGGGATGCACATGGCGTCCACGAAATAGTTGGTGCGGGAGGGGTAATAGAAGCGCAGGTCCACGCTGTCGTCGTT
>CADBTM010000193.1 GCA_902797555.1 Oscillospiraceae bacterium | reverse complement strand
AGCCGGAGGAAGAAGCGCAGGGCGCAAGACGCTCTGTTCCCGGCTCCACTGCCTTTGTGCCGTCGGTGGTGGGGCTTATCCTCGCGGGAGAGGTCGTCAAGGATCTCATCGGCTTTGCCTCCCAAAAGGCGGAGGAGGCGCGCTGATATGGCGAGACAGCTTACCGAACAGCAGCTCATCGAGCGCAGCATCACCAAAAAATATCGGGACGAGCTGTGGCATCCCTTTGTCACGGCGGTCAAAACCTATCAGCTCATTCAGGAGGGCGACCGCATCGCGGTGTGCATCTCCGGCGGGAAGGATTCCATGCTGATGGCAAAGCTGATCCAGCTTCTCCAGCGGCACAGCGACGTGCCCTTTGAGACGGTGTTTTTGTGTATGGATCCGGGCTACAATCCGGAAAACCGCCGCCGGATCGAGGAAAACGCCGCTCATCTGGGCATCCCGCTGGACTATTTCCGGACGGACATCTTTCAGGTGGCCGACAAAACGGAGAAAAACCCCTGCTATCTGTGTGCCCGCATGCGCCGGGGGCATCTGTACGCCCAGGCCAAGGCGCGGGGCTGCAACAAGATCGCGCTGGGGCACCATTTCAGCGATGTGATCGAGACCGTACTGATGAGCATGTTTTACGGCGCCCAGCTGCAGGCCATGCCGCCAAAGCTGCACAGCAAAAACTTTCCGGGGATGGTGCTCATCCGTCCCATGTACTGCATCCGGGAGGACGATATTCTGGCGTGGACGCGGTACAACGGACTGCAGTTCATCCAGTGCGCCTGCCGCCTGACAGAGCGGCTTGCTCACACGGAGGAAAGCGGTCAGGTGAGCAAGCGGCAGGAGGTAAAGGAGCTTTTGCGCACCCTGCGCAAAACCGATCCCAACATCGAGGTGCGCATTTTCAACAGCATTCATTCGGTCTGTCTGGACACCTTTCCCGGGTACAAATCCGACGGAGAGGAGCACTCCTTTTTGGAGCGCTTTGACCGTCTGACCGGGCAGAACGGCACAGAAGGGGAGGAAAACGAGATATGATGATCTCCAGCAGAGGGCGCTATGCCCTGCGCATGATGATCGACCTTGCCGAGCATCAGGGGGACGGCTACGTCGCCCTCAAGGATATCGCCGCCCGGCAGGACATTTCCAAAAAATATCTGGAGCAGATCATTCCCGATCTGAACAAGGCGGGGCTGCTGCTCACCACGAGGGGCTTTCAGGGGGGATACCGTCTTGCGAAGGATCCCGATATGTACACCTTGGGCGAGATCCTGCGCATCACCGAGGGCGACCTCGCTCCCGTGCCCTGTCTGGATTCCTGCCATCAGGACTGTGACCGTCGCTTTGTCTGCGGCACGCTCCGGGTGTGGGAGGGACTGGAAAAGGTGGTCAACGAATATCTGGACGGCTTTACCCTCAAGGATGTGCTGGACGAGCATCTCCAGCTGGCCGGAAACGATTATGTGATCTGAAAAAAGGCCGCGCTGCGGCAAAAAAAACCATCCCCGCGGGACAGCTCCTGCGGGGATTTTTGCATGAAAAAGCCGCCCCGGCCGCTGCATGAGACGACCGGGGACGATAGAGAGGAAGATGGAGAATAGCGATTATCTGGTGCCCGTCAGGGCGACGCCGTTGACATAGAGGGTATAGCCGTTGGAGATCACGCCCGCGGCGCTGCCGGAAAACGAGGTGATGTAGCTGTCGGCCGTCAGCGTCCATGTGCTGGAATCGTCCAGCGTCACCGAAACCTCGCCCGCCTGGGAGGAGATCTCCGTGCCCGAGGCATTTTGGATCTTGCCGTCCACATATCCCGTAAAGGAGGAGCCCTCGGAGAGGCTGAGGGTGAGCTGAGAATCGCTCCCCACCAGGATCGCCCCGTCCAGCGTCTGCGCGGATGCAAGGAGGGTGGCGGTGTTGCTGCCGCCGCTCCAGCCGTCGGCACACACCGAAAGCAGGATATTGTCGCCGTCCTCGTTGACGATGGTCACGCCCGAGAGGGTGATGACGGCGTTTGTGTTGGTGACATGGAAAACATGGCCGTTTTTGCTGGTCAGCGAGCCGCCGGTCATGGTGAAGGCGGATGTGCCGCTGTCGGCGTCACCCGACATGGACTGATAGATCATGATGGTGTCGTAAAAGGTGGCGTTGCCGTTGCATTTGGTATTGTTGGCCGTCAGGTCGCAATCCGTAAGTTCAATGGAATTCAGACCTTCGATGCAGACACCTTCCGAAAGGTTGGAAATCAGCGTCGCATTGGCCACATGGATCT
>CADBTM010000192.1 GCA_902797555.1 Oscillospiraceae bacterium | reverse complement strand
TGCGGGCGCCTCTTCCTGCAGGCCGCCGGAATCGGTCATCACAAAATAGGATCGGGCAATCAGATTGTGCATATCGGCCACGCCCAGCGGAGCAATCAGCAGGACATTGGGAATGCCGTCCAGATGCCGGTGGGCAACCTCCTGCACATACGGGCTGAGATGGACGGGATAGACAAGCTGTGCTTCCGGGTGAGCTTTTGCCAGCTGCGCCAGCGCGGACATGATGTTTTCCATGGGCTGCCCGTAGTTTTCCCTCCGATGAGCGGTGATGGCAATCACTTTTTTCGATGGAGAAAGGTCGTTCAGCGGAGCGCATTCAAAGACATACTCCTTTTGCACCGTCAGCTTGAGGGCGTCGATCGCCGTGTTTCCCGTCACAAAGATCGGTGCAGTGATACGCTCTTTGCGGAGATTGTCCGCATTGTTCTTTGTGGGTGAAAAATGCACGTCGGCCAAAACACCCACAAGACGGCGATTGGCCTCCTCGGGATAGGGCGACTGCAGGTCAAAGCTGCGCAGTCCGGCCTCCACATGCCCGATGGGAATGTGGTTGTAAAATGCGGACAACGCAGAGGAAAAGGTTGTGGTGGTGTCCCCATGGACAAGAACGATATCCGGCTTTGCCTTTTGAAAGATCTCTTCCAGGCCAAGCATGGACTTTGACGTGATGGTAGAAAGGGTTTGTCTGGGCTCCATGATGTTCAGATCAAAATCGGGCGTCACATGAAAGGCGGCCAGCATCTGATCCAGCATCTCCCGATGTTGGGCAGTGACGCAAACCAGAGAGCGGATCTCCGGTCGGGATTGCAGCTCGCGCACCAGAGGACACATTTTGTTTGCCTCCGGGCGTGTGCCGAAAATGCTCATCACAGTTTTCATTGGTCTTCCTTTCCAGAGGGTACATCAGAGGCGGGATCCTCGGGGGTTTCTTCTTTCTTTTGCTGCATCTTCTCGAGCATGGCCTGTTCTTGCTTCTGATGCCGCTTTTCCACCGTCATCAGCGTCATACCAAGGAAAAAGGCGATCAAAACCACGACGGCAAGGATGATCAGCTTGGATTCGTTGGTGGTGGCAAGAATCACCGCTGTCAGACCCATGACCGCACTGAAGGTATACAGGATGGCCACACTCTGCTTCTGGTCAAAGCCCAGGTCGATGAGGCGATGGTGCACATGCCCACGATCGGCATGAAGAGGGCTTTGTCCGTGGGCAAGCCGACGAACGATGGCAAAAGTCGTATCAAAGATGGGCAGGCTGAGGACGATAAAGGGCACGGCAAAGGAAATCACTGCATAAAACTTGAACAGGCCCTGTACCGAAGTCACGGCGAGGATATACCCCAAAAACATGGCGCCGGTATCGCCCATAAAGATTTTTGCCGGGTTCATATTGTAGGGCAAAAAGCCGATGCACGCACCGGCCAGTGCCGCCATCAGCAAAGCGATCTGGCTCTCGGAATACAGAATCGCAATGACAAACATGGTGACGGTGGCGATGGTGGAAACACCGCAGGCCAAGCCGTCCAGACCGTCGATCAGATTGACCGCATTCGTAATCCCCACGATCCACAATACCGTTACCGGAATGGCCCATGCGCCCAGCTCCAGATAGCCGGAGTGGGAAAACGGATTGGTAAACCGCTGGACAAGCACACCGTTGAGCACTGGGATCATTGCGGCGATGATCTGACCGAGAAACTTGATCCACGGCTTGAGGGACACCACATCGTCGATCACGCCCAAAACGATGATCAATAGTGCACCCAGGAGGATCGAGCGCAGCTGCACCCCCATCCGTCCGAAAAACAGCGTGCTGGCCAAAAAGCCCGCAAAGATCGCAAGTCCGCCGGCACGGGGAATGGGCGTTTTATGCATCCGTCGCTCGTCCTTAGGCACGTCCACGGCCTTGATTTTGATAGCGAGCATCTTGACGCCGGGAGTGATGGCAAAGGAGACCGCCAGCGCCAGAATAAACGCGAACAGACTGGTTAGAGTCAGGTTGTTGTCAATCATTCTCTTTCACTTCCTGATTGGATTCCGTCACGGTCTGGGAAGAAAGCCTACCTTTTTCTGCACCTTGCGGAGGGTGCGCATGGCGATGCGCTCGGCCTGCTCGGCGCCTTCCTTGGCCACCTGATCCAGATAGTCCTTGTTCTTCATCAAAGTCTCCACCTGCTCGCGGAAGGGACGCAGCATTTCTACTACTGCCTCACCGCAGGCGGTCTTGAAATCACCGTAGCCCTTGCCTTCAAACTCTGCTTCCACCTGCTCGGGTGTTTTTCCGGTGGCGACAGAATAGATGGTGATCAGATTGTTCAGACCGGGCTTGTCCTCTCCCCTGCGCACCTCGCCGTAAGAGTCGGTGACCGCACGGCGGAACTTGCGCATGATGTCCTCCGGCTTGTCCATGACAAGGATCTTTGCGTTTTCATTGGGATCGGATTTGCTCATCTTCTTTTCCGGCTCGGCAAGGCTCATGATCTTTGCACCCATGGCGGGAATATAGGGCTCGGGAAGAACAAAGGTGTTGCCGTAGATGCCGTTAAACCGTCCGGCGATATCCCGGGCGATCTCTACATGCTGCTTTTGATCGGCGCCGACAGGGACGAGATCGGATTGATAGATCAGAATATCGGCAGCCATCAGCGTGGGATAGGTGAACAGACCTGCGTTGATGTTGTCGGCGTTTTTGGCGGATTTGTCCTTGAACTGGGTCATACGGGTCAGCTCGCCGAACATGGTGTAGCAATCCAGGATCCACGCCAGCTCCGCATGGGCGGGCACATGGCTCTGGACAAAGAGGATGCTCTTTTTCGGGTCGATACCGGCGGCGAGCAGGCTTGCGATGGCACGATAGGTATTTTCCCGCAGCTTTGCAGGCTCCTGCCGGACGGTGATCGAATGCTCATTTGCTACCATATAGATGCAGTCAAAGCTATCCTGCATCAAGGCCCAGTTGCGGATCGCACCTATATAATTTCCCAGCGTGAACTGATTGCCCGAGGGCTGGATCCCGCTGAGTACGACTTTTTTCTTTTCCACGACGGTTTCATCCATAACATAGCTCTCCTTATAAAGCGTTATTTTGTATTATAACATTTTTTCTTCCGATCATCAACCTTTGAACGGGAGAAACCTGCATATTTTCCAAACTTTTTTCAAATACTAGAGGAAAACATCCGTAGGAGGAAACCCATGAGAACAGAAAGTTGGCGGCATCTGGCCTGCTTTGCTTTGGCGGTAGCAGTGATCCTTGGCGGCAGCACGATCTTTTATGCTGCTCGGGAGAGCAAATACGCGGATTATCTGGAGTCAACCCAGCGAAAAGGTCTGTCTCAGCTGATGAACAGCATCTCTTCCGCACAAAGCGCCTTGGAAAAGGCAAAATATACACCCCAAGGGAATCTGCGCATGCGGCTCGCAGCTGAGATATGGAAGGAATGCGCTTCGGCGGAAGCCGCATTGTCTGCGCTACCTGTGGAGGGTAATCGTGTGGAACGATTGACCCAATATGTGGAGAAAACCGGCGACTATGCCTATAGCCTGTTCGCTTCCGCTGCAAACGGGTCTTTTGAAGAAGAAGCATGGCAAAAGCTGTACGCACTCACTGAAAGCGCCGCTTCCCTGTCAAAGACGATTGCTCCCCTCAAGGAAGCGGGCGATTGCGGCGTCATGAGTTTTCAGACCCTGTATTCTGACGGGATGGAACGTTTCTCTGACGGAATCGGAAAAATCAATGACAGCTTTCCGGAGACAGAAAGCCTCTCTTATGATGGAATCTATTCTGCAGAGATGGAAGAGCGAAAAGCATTGGCACTGGTGGGCACAGAAATAACTCCCAGCGAAGAAATGGAGCAGAACGCGAAAAAGCTTTTGGGAAAAGAAGCGCAGCTTGTCGGAACATCTGACGGGATCATACCCTGTGTATTCTATTCCGCAGGAGAAAAAAGTGCGGCTTTTTGCAAAAGCGGAGGGAATCTCCTCTCCTACTGTGATGGAAGAGAAATCGGGGAAAGCAGAATAACTCAGGAGTATGCAAGCCGTTGCGCACAAGAGTTTGTAAAGTCGATTGGCTTGCCGGAAATGACCGTTACGGAAACGGAGGAACAAGGCGGGATCCTGTCGCTGAAAATGGCGTGTTCGGAAAATGGACTGACCGCTTATCCCGACTGTGTGCGGATCGGCATCGCCATGGATGACGGATCGGTCGTGCGCTGGGACGCGGCAGAATACCTGATGCACCATACCTCGCGTGATCCGGCCGATCCGCGCATATCTCTTGAGGATGCGCAATCTGCCCTTCCGGATTCCCTCACGGCAACAGATGCAAGGCTGACCTATTGCCCTACGCCCGGCGGATCAGAACGGCTTTGCTGGGAAATTATCTGTGAAAACGAGGATGGAACACAGATCTACCTTTACGTCAATGCAGACAGCGGACAGGTGGAAGACGTTCAGATCCATCCGTAAGCAAAAGCGCCGCCCTTTGGGCGGCGTAATCTCATTCATCCACTTCCCCTGTGATCTCTAAATATTGGGGTATATGCTCTGTAAAGGAAATATACTTTTCAATCAGATCCGTCGTCTTCAGCACCACACTTGCCGTGTTCACACAGGGATGCACACAAATTTCCGGCAGCTTGAGCAGATCTCGATCCACAAGAAGATGGATTTGTTTCTCTGTATCAAACACCAAACCCAGCGGCGTGATCGCGCCAGGGTGAACACCCAGAAGCTGATACAAGGTGTCCGCTTCTCCAAAGCTGAGGCGGGAGGAACCGATGCGTTTGGAAACCTCTGAGGTGCGGAAACGCTTATCCTCCTGAATCAAAAGCAGATAAAACACTGTTTTTTTCCGGTTGCACAAAAACAGGTTTTTGCAAAAAACAGCCCCCAGTGACTGTTCCACCACCGCAAGATCCTCCATGGAGGATGCGGCGGGATGCTCGATCATTCGGTACGGAATGGACAGACGATCCAGCAAGGCGTAGATTTCATTTGGGTCTGAACGGTTCATAGGTTCCTCCTCTTTTTTGTTCCGATGGGTAATTCCGTGAGCAAGATCGCCGTGACGATCAGGCCACCGCCCACCAACAAATGCCCCGTCAAGGGCTCATATCCCAGCAGAATAGACAACAGGCAGGCGAATACCGACTCCATGGTGTAAATGATAGCGGCACGGGTGGGTTCAATCACTTTTTGCGCATAGGTCTGCGCAAGCCCGGACGCCACCGTGGGGAAAATCGCCAGCAGGATCACCGTGGTATACAGCGTCTTTTGATCCACGCCTTCCATGGAGAATCCCCCGCGCAGTAACGCTGCAATAGCGGCAAGGACCGCCGCAAAGAAAAACGGCAGGATGGTAAGCACGGTTGTCTTCGTAGTACGTCCGGCATAGGAGAGATAGGTGATCTGGATCGCCCACAGCAGCGCACAAAACAGGATAATCGCGTTGCCCACGTTGATCTGCAGTCCCTCGCCCGGGGTAAAATTGAGGGCGTAAAGACCGGCGACGCACAGGAGAATGGACATAAGCACCTTTTTCTGGGGCTTTTCCCTCATAACGATTGCAGAAGTAATGGGCATCAGCACCACATAGGCAGAGGTGATAAACGAACAATTTGCCGGAGTGGTGTAGCGCAGACCGATCACCTGTGTCAGCTGCGTGCTGTAATAGAGTACGCCGAGAATGAGACAATGCACCACATCCCGTCCGGTCAGACAGCGCAAATCCTTCCAGCAGATCGGGAGAAGCAACAGTACCGCAAGCCCATAGCGGATGGCCACAAAAGCGTTGGTTTCCACGCCGGTTTGGGTGATATCCTTGCACCAAAGGTTGGACATTCCCCAGAACAGGGTGGCAACAAGCAGCAGCCCTTCCATGGCAAAGCGTCTTTCTCCCAGCGGCTTTTTCAAACCCGACTCCCCTTTTTGTCAAAATACGGGCACATTATACCGCGATCCCGTTTTTCTGTCAATCAAGGCCGCCGGATGAATCCGGCGGCCGATGCATATCATTTGATGGGGAAATCGAAATAGGTGTCGGGATAAGGCTCGGGATTGATGCTGAAATGCCACCATTCGCACTCATACGGGGTAAAGCCCACCGAAAGCATCACATCCCGCAGAAGATAGCGGTTTTTCCGCTGTTCGGGGGTCACGTCGTCGCTGTCCACCCAGCTTCGGGTATCCATATAGTCAAAGCCGGAGCCCATATCCAGCTCCTGATGGGTTTTGACGTCCACGATGGTCAGATCCACCGCCTTGCCCCGGGTATGTCCCGAGCGGCGGGCGATGTATCCATTGAACATATCCTTTTTTTCCACATTGGGATACTGCACCGGTTTGCGGCGAATGTCGTCCACATCTTCGCCCCACCGGCAAAAATCGTCCACAGCCCGCTGGGGACGGTAGGCATCAAAAAACTTGAGCACATAGCCCTGTTTCCGAAGGATATCTGCCGCCTTGACGCAAAGCTCTGCAACCTGAGTGGTCATCACCACCAAGGGCTGCTCGTAGCCGTCGGCGGGACGACCCATAAAGTTTTCCGTACCGGCATATTTGGCGTCGATGATGCAGTCTTCGATGAGCTCGTCGATATACACAAAGCCTTCGGGAAGCTGTCGTGCCTTTGGCACACAAGCGGTACTGATATTCATATGCGATCTTCCTTTCCTTTTGTCAGATGGGGATCTCCCCTGCTGGTTTTATTATAGGCCGGAACGGAAGAATAGTCAATCGGTTTTCGGAGCGAGCAGGATTGGCTGCAGCTGGTTTCCCAAAAGCGCCGCATCCATGGCGGCCTCCATTCTATCAAAATGCGCTGCGGCCGATCGGGGCTTTGCGCTGGGATCGTCCTGACTGAATGGGACAAAATATATATTTCTACGATTCATCAAGGCCCCGATATTGGCTGCGGCGCCTCCCAGGGCATCGTTGGTGGAAAAGGCCAGCACTACGGGACGCTCATTTCTCAGTTGTGATTTGATCGCCATCAGTACCGGGGTATCGGTAATATTGTGTGCCAGCTTTGCCATGGTGTTTCCGGTGCACGGGGCGACCAAAAGCACGTCGAACAGCTTTTTAGGACCGATTTGTTCGGCCTCGGTGATCGTCGTCATCAGATGATGACCGGTGATCTCTGTCAATCGGGTCTTAAAGTCATCTGCAAGGAAAAACCGAGTGTCCGTTTCCGCGGACGCGGGCGAAAGAACGGCAGTGACAGAATTGGTTTTTGCCAGCCCTTCTATGTAGGGCAGCACCTTGGAAAAGGTGCAGAACGAGCCGGTGATACATATGCCGATGCTTTGATTTGTCATAGTCTTCCCTCCTGAATGGCGCTGTGTACGGTTCTTCGGATCGCGTCCGCCGCCGAAGCGGGAGCGAGAAGGCCGGGCAGCCTGAGGGCAGGAACCACCCGGATCTCCATTTCCGACGCGGCAGATCGATCCACGCCTCCGGGCGATGAGGCGAGATCGATTATCGTTGCGGTTTTGGAGAGACACGAAAGAATCTCGCCCGTAAATACGATCTGTGGAGCTGTATTGAAGATCAGATCATACGCCCCTGCATTTTCCGGAAGGGCATCCACAGAAAACCCGTTCAGATCGGGGCGTAGCTGCTCCGCCCGGTGAACGCACACCGCGGTCTCCACCCCAAAGTCCTTTAGCATGGCGTACAGCGGCCTTCCGATGTTTCCATACCCCACCACCAAAGCGCTGCTTTCCCGCAGGATACGCTCCCTGTGGCGCATGGCGACTTGGATGGCGCATTCCGCCGTTATGATGCCGTTTTCTGCCTGAAACTGCCGATCTCTTCCATAGAGATACACAGAAAAACCATGTTCCTCTGCACGACGGGATACAGCAGCATCCTCACGAGGCAAAAGCAGAACCGTTCCGGGAGGAGGAAGATTTTCCTGCTTCCAGCGGTCAGTTGAGGACAATAGCTGACAGGAAAACCCGTCTGAGATAAGCCCGTCACACAAAAGCTCTGCCCGTCTGTCGCCGCGCAGCACTGCAAACATTGGACGCTCTGACAAATGCAACACCTCCTGTTTTTTGACTCAGTCTATGAAAGAATACAAAAACCGGTGCACAAAAGACTATGCAAAATCAAAAAAATATGGTAAAATAAATTGCTTTAAAAAGCGAACTTCAGCCATCTTGCGGCCAAAACCGCCGGAGAAAGGTTATCGATATGGAAGCTATGAAACAAAAAGAGATTCTGGAGCGCGCCATCCATGGGCAGATGCCCATTCATCTGATCGGGATCGGCGGTGTTTCCATGCGTGCACTGGCAAAGATGCTCAAGGACATGGGCGCATGTGTTCAGGGCAGCGACCGGGACGAGAGCACCTATACCGAAGCACTGCGTGAGATGGGTATTCCTGTTGCCATCGGTCATTTTGCAGACAATGTTAAAAACGCATCCGTGATCATCCGCACTGCCGCCATTCCCGACAGCAATCCCGAGATTGTAGCCGCAAATGAGGCGGGCATCCCCATCCTCTCCCGCGCAGAGGCGTGGGGCGCCATCATGACCGCCTACGATCAGGTTGTCTGCGTTGCAGGTACCCACGGAAAAACATCGACCACGGCGATGATCGCCACCTTTACGCAGGCGGCAAAGCTGGATCCCACCGTCATGGTGGGCGGTGATCTCAAGTCCATCGACGGAACATTGCGCATCGGCCACAGCCCGCTGTTTGTTGCGGAGGCCTGCGAATACCGCAATTCCTTTCTGTCTTTCTGCCCCTCTGTGGCGGTTATTCTGAACATTGACCGGGATCATCTGGACTTTTTTAAGGATACCGACGATATCATCGCGTCCTTCCGCCTGTTTGCCATGCTCACCCCCGAAAACGGCGCCGTCATCATCAACGGCGAGGATGCAAACAGCCGTAAGGCGGTGGAAGGTCTGCCCCGCCGGGTGATTACCTTTGGTTTGGATGAGACATGCGACGTTCATCCCGAACGGGTTTGGGAAGAAACCGGCCTGTTTCGCTGCGACGTGATCGCCTTTGGCGCACTCTATGGGCGGCTGCGTCTTTCTGTTCCCGGCAAACACAATCTGCTCAATGCGCTGGCCTCTGCCGCAGTGGCGGTTGAGCTGGGCGTTCCCTCGGAAGCCTATTATGACGGAATGAAGCAATATGTTGGCGTGGGACGCCGGTTCGAGTTTAAAAAGGACTGGCGCGGGGCAAAAATCTATGACGATTATGCCCACCATCCCAACGAGATCGAGGCCACCCTCAAGGCGGCAAAAGCAGTTAAGCCGAACCGTGTGATCTGTGTGTTCCAACCCCACACCTATTCCCGCACGGTCAAGCTTCTGGACGAGTTTGCTGTGGCGCTCTCCCATGCGGATCGTGCCATCATCTGCCCCATCTATGCCGCCAGAGAGACCAATACCTATGGTATCTCGGCCGAAGATGTGGCAAAGCGCATTCCCGGCGGCGTGGCAGTGGAAAGCTTTGACGAAGCTGCAAACCTGCTGGAAACCATCGTGCAGCCCGGCGATCTGATCTTTACCATGGGTGCCGGCAACGTGTATCAGCTCTCTGACCTGCTTGTTTGAACGATGGGCAGTCTGTTTAAAAGCACATACAATACCAGACAGCTGGTTCCCGGGTCGTATCGGTACATTCGCTCGGACGTGCCAGACAAGATCACCGAAGAAGAGAAACAGTTTTTGTTGGTTCACGGTGTGCGCACTGTGGTGGATCTCCGTTCGGAAAAAGAGCGGCAGGAGCGGCACTGTCCCTTGGAGGAGGACGAGCGGTTTGACTATCGCTCCATGCCCGTGACCACGGGAGACATCGTCCCCCACTGCTTTGAGGACGTCCCGCTGGGCTATCTGGATATGGTGGACGACCAGCTGGAGCGCATCATCCGTTTTTTGGAGCAGGCAGACGGCGGCGTGATTTATTTTTGCAATGCCGGAAAGGACCGCACGGGAGTTGTTTCGGCGCTGCTTTTGCGGCGCATGGGCGCAGACCGTCAGGAGATCATCGACGATTATGTGCGTTCTGCCGCCAATCTGACAGAAATGCTTCAGGAGTTCGTTGCGAGACGACCGGATCTTGATCTGCAGGTCGTTACACCGAGAGCATGGACGATGGAGCAGTTTTTGGATCGGGTACAGTTTCCGAATATATAAAAAAAGCCGCAAAGCGGCTTTTTTTAATGGGTCAAAACAGACATGGGATCGACACGCATATCCCCTTCCGTCATCTCCAGATGAATATGACAGGGCTGTGTGGATTCCATCGGGATCGCACCGCCTGCACGGCCGAGAGTCTGACCCGCGAAAACCTGCGTGCCAACCTTGACCAGATCGTTTGCGGCAAGGCCGCAGTATTTGCTTAGCAGCCCTGCTCCGTGATCGAGAATGAGACAATGCCCCCACATGGGGTCTGCCCACACTTTTTCCACCGTGCCGTCCAGAACGGCAAGCACCTCGTCTCCTTCGTCGCAGACAAAGTCCGCGCCGTTGTGGGTGCGCCAATCACACATGGTTTCGTCATAGACAAGCTCTTCCCCGGAAAAGGCGCGTGTTACCTCGCTCTCTCGCACAGGCAATGCAAAGATCTTTTCCCGCAGCCGCTCTATTGAATCGGGCGGGACGATCTCCTGTACCGGAGGGGCGTCCGTTTGAGACGTTTGTGCGGTTTCCATGGGATCCTGGGCGGGAGCAGGCAGCGGATCCTTTGGGGGAAGCCGATGTTCCCCATCGTCGGACGGGGTCTCATCCCGAAGTACAGGCGCCGGGATCCCCTCCACCTGTCCGGAAACCGTTTCCGGCTG
>CADBTM010000191.1 GCA_902797555.1 Oscillospiraceae bacterium | reverse complement strand
TTTTCTCCATCAGGGCGAGCTCAAGCTCCTGGAGGAAAAAGACCGTCTGATAGAAGAATACGGCATCGCCCATCTTTCGGAAACCGAGACTGCCGCCCTGCCGAAGGACTGCATCAAGGGTGTGCGGAAAAACCCCTACGGTGTGGATGTTTTGCTGGATATGAAAAAAGCTCCTTCCCACATCGGTGCGGAGCGTACGTCTTTGGAAGAAATCATCCTTCTGTTGGCAAAAGGAGGTGCGCAATGAGCACGATCATCAGCCTGATCCGCAAGGATCTGTATGTTTTGAAAAAGCAGCTTGGCATCTTTCTTCTCGTTCTGGTGGTATTCTCCCTGATTCCCGGCACGTTTTCCAATGGGTATGTCACCATTTACATCGCGTTGCTCCCCATGACGGCGCTTGCCTATGACGAGCGAAGCAAATGGAATCAGCTTGCGCTGGCCATGCCTTATTCTCCAAGGGATATCGTCGTTTCCAAATACTGTCTCGGCTATTTGCTGGCGCTGCTCTCTCTGCCGCTGATGCTGCTTTCCAACTATCTGACCGCATGGATCCGCAAAGAAGCGTATTCGGTCGAAAACATCTTTTTTGCGCTGATTATGACATTTCTCGCCTGTTTGATCCTGGCGATCAATCTTCCCCTATGCTTCCGGTTCGGAACGGAAAAATCCCGTCTGATCCATTTTGCCACCATCTTTGTAGCTGTTTTTGTTGTCCTGCAGTTTGCTCCCGAAAGCACATCTTTCCCCGCAAACATCTCGCTTCCCAATTTGTTATGGACCGTTATCGCAATATCCGGCGTACTCAATTTTCTTTCCATCCTGCTTTCTACACGATTCCTCAGGAAAACCTTGCAATAGCGCACAAGGAAAACGCCTTCCCGCAGCAAATCGCGGGAAGGCGTTTTTTATCATGTCGATCATTCAAACAAATCGAAATCCTGCTTTTCCAGCAGATCCAGCGGAGCGTTGGGTTCTCGGACGATGCGCTTGGCCTGCGCCAGAATGGCGCTCTCGATCACATTGCGGGCAAGGCGGCCGTTTCCGCTGTCCTGGTTCTCCATGGCCTGAATGACGGAAAAATAATCCAGCAGGGCTTCCTTTGCTTCGTCGCTCAGGCGATATCCCTTGGAGGATGCATTGATCTCAGCGATCTTTTCCAGCTCCTCCCCGGTATAATCCGGGAACTCGATGATATTGGGAAAGCGGGAACGCAGTCCGGAATTGGCGGTGAGGAAGACCTCCATCTCCTTGGTATATCCTGCAAGGATCACGATCAGATCGTCCCGGTTGTCCTCCATACCCTTCACAAGCGTATCAATGGCCTCCATGCCAAAGCTGTCATCATGGCCGCGATACAGCGAATATGCTTCGTCGATGAAAAGCACGCCGCCGATGGCACTCTTGATGACCTGCGTTGTAAGCGGTGCGGTATGACCCACATATTTGCCCACCAGGTCGGCACGGGTAACCTCCACCAGCTGTCCGCCGGAAAGCACACCGATGGCTTTGAGGTATTTGGACACCAGTCGTGCAATGGTTGTTTTGCCTGTACCGGGATTGCCGGTAAAGATCATATGCATGGAAACGCTGCCCACTTTCAGGCCCTGTGCGCGGCGCATCTCCTGCACCTTGTAGTTGTCCTCCAGAGAAAGGATATACTGCTTGATCTCGGTGAGTCCGACGATCTTGTCCATCTCTGCCTTGACGGCATCGAGCTCGCCGCGATAGCTGGAGGGCAGCAGCGAAAGCACGTCGGTTTTCGCACCGTCCAGCACGGCGTACAGTCTTCCATCCGCCACAGAGAGTACGACTTCCTGTTTGGGCGCCTCTTTTTCCAGCTTGTACTGCGCCAGCGCCTGGAAGCAATCCTCCTCGTAACGAAGGATATCTCCCACGCCAGCTTTCGGCGAATACTGAGAAGCAAAATGTTTTGCCATCTCTTCCGGCGCTTTCAGTGTAAAGTCAAGCTGCTTTTCACACTTTTTCGCCAGCTTTTCATATCGGATCCCACCGATCTTTTCCAGATCCTCCTGCTGGAGCACGCCGGTCTGGCAATGGTCGCCCAAAGCGTCCACCACTTTTGCTCCAAAGGCACCGGCAAGGCCTTCTCTGCCCTTTTCCGAGACGATCACAAGATAGCTCCCATTGGCGTAAATCGCACCGACAGTCTGCGTCGCCAGCGCTGTTCCGGCGTCTACCAGATGCCCCTTCTGCATCACATAACGGGAGGCAAGATGGATTTTTCCGGTGCAGATCAGTTCTCCCAGTTGCTGCAAAAAGGCGGGATGGCAACTCTCGTAGTGATCAAAGATCACCACGCCGCCGGGAAGCAACGCCTGATAGATGTCCTGCAGAAAGAGCTTTTCTTCGCTTTGTCCCGGATAAAGCGCCAGATCCATCACCTGTGCTTCTCCTTCGGGCAAAAGATCCAGCTCGGCCATCTTTTTGGTGATGATCCGCAAGGCGGTATGACGACCCGTGTTGGCGCGGCCATACACCAGAATCGCATTGCGCACGCCCTTCGGCGAATCCCAGCCAGTGACAAAGGGGCGCTTGAAGGCGATGACCAGCTTTTTCAAAAAGTCGTCCTGACCGATGATCTCGTCAGTAAGTGCCGGAAGCAGGTCGGAAAAACGCTGTGCCTCCGGGCGAGGATCCTTGGCGGACTGCGCTTTGGCTGTCGTCTCGGTTTTTTGACCGGAGATGCCGAAGTCACGATCCACTTCCTTCTGGATTTCGCCCATATCCAGATCGCCGCTCATCTTTTTCAACTCTTCCAGCTGGCTTTGCAGACGCTTGTTCAGATCCTCCTGCTGTTTGCTGAGGATATCCAGCCCTTCGTCAATCCTTTTCGCGTCGTTCTTATATTGTTCTGCGGTTTTGGAATTGATGGTATAAGATCCTCTTCCGCTTCCAAAAACGCCTTTCAACAGCTCGTCGATATCTTTTGCCATAACGATCCCCCTGTCGTTTCGATCTATCCCCATTATCCATTTTTTGCGGCGTAAAGTCAAGTATTCGCCAGAGAAAACAGCTCTTCCAAATAGGTAAAGGGGACAAGCTCGCCCGTCTCCCGCATATGCAGGATGGTCTGCGGCGAAGCAAACATTTTGCCCACCGTCTCCCCTTCCTGCAAAACCATATCCTCCAGCCGTACCTGCTGGTCAAACAGCCAAACATCCAGATAATAGTCCTCGCCGGTGCGCTGCAGCAGCATGCGGCCGTTTTCCGGTTTCAGCGTCAGACCGGTCTCCTCCTTTGCCTCCCGCAGGGCAGCATGAAGACTGTCATCCCCTGCCAGTGCTGAGCCTCCCGTGCATTCCCACATGCCTGGATAGCCTTTGTTTGGCGCACGCTGGGTAAGCAGATAGCGTCCGTCCGGCTGACGGATCCAGACATGGATGGCCAGATGGCGCATCCCATGGGGCATCGGATCGCCCCGGCGATGGAGCATACCCGTTGGACGACGGGTCTCGTCATAAATGTCCCACATCTCGTCCGAGCTGGTTTGCAAATTGCGCCACGCTTGCACCTGGTGAAAGATCGCCCGGTGGGCTTCCCCCACAGGCTCTTCCGGCAGCCGATCAAAAAGGCTGAGCCCGCCCATATAGTTCTTCCCGGGACCCGCCTCTGCAAAATACACCAGGGAATATTCAGTCTCTCCACAGATACACACAGGCGATAGCTTTACCTTCTGTGTGCCAAGCACTTCCCACAACAGGCGTTTTACGGCCTGCTGCGGCGATTCTCCCGGCAAGCGGCGTCCGAAAGGCATACACCACTCATTGCTTGCATCCTGCTGCAAAAACGCCCACTTTTCCCCTACGCGCGTCGCCGCGACCACGAGGGTAATCTGTTCTTCCGCGATTTCATCCAAATGATAAAACTGCATTTTTCTGCTCCATGTATGATGATATCGTTATTATACACAGGATACTCCAGCCCTGTCAACGAAAAAGAAACCGCCCGACCATGCGGTCGGGCGATTGCATTATTGGATTTCCTCGGTGTCCGCTGTTTTTGTCTCGGCAATGATTTCATCCACGCTGCCGGTTTGCACGGCATCCGGTACCTGGGATGCGGGGGTTGGGGTTTCTCCGGTAACCACATTGTGCGGGAACGCTTCTTTGGAATGGTAATACTCCAGATTGATCCCATCTTCCTTATGGAATAGATGGATCGCGTTACCGTGGAATTGGAGATGAACGGTTTCTCCCTCCTGCGGAATGCGGACAAAGTGTCCGTCCTCATCCATACCGGATACAACCACGATCACATCCTGTCCCAGCGTTTCCACATGCAGATGGATCGAGCTGCCCATCATTTCAGAGACGTTTTGCACGGCGGAAAGGCCGGTGCTCTCCAGAGTGATATGCTCTGGACGGATGCCCACAGTGACCGGCTGGGGCTGGATATCCCCGGCAAAGAGCCGCTCCTGCTTTTCCTCGGAGATCTCCACCCGCTGGTCGCCGATCTGAACGGAAAACCGACCGTTTTCCTTGAGCAGCTGACCGTCAAAAAAGTTCATCTGCGGCGTGCCGATAAAGCCGCCCACAAACTGGTTTGCAGGATGGGCAAAGACCTCCTGCGGGGTGCCGACCTGCTGGATAAAGCCGTCCTTCATGATCACGATCCGGTCGCCCAGCGTCATGGCCTCGGTCTGGTCGTGGGTAACATAGACAAAGGTGGTGTCCAGCCGCTTACGCAGGGTCAGGATCTCGGCGCGCATCTGGTTGCGCAGCTTTGCATCCAGATTGGACAGCGGCTCGTCCATCAAAAATACCTGCGGCTCACGGACGATGGCGCGGCCGATGGCAACACGCTGACGCTGACCGCCGGACAGCGCCTTTGGCTTGCGCTTGAGAAGCTCGGTGATCGCCAGACTCTCCGCCGCTTCCCGCACCTTCTGGTCGATAATCGACTTGGGATATTTGCGCAGGCGCAGGCCGTAGGCGATGTTTTCATACACCGTCATATGGGGATACAGGGCATAATTCTGAAACACCATGGCAATATCCCGATCCTTGGGGCGAATATCGTTTACCAGACGATCTCCGATA
Organism: Oscillospiraceae bacterium; assembly: GCA_902797555.1. Lineage (GTDB taxonomy): Bacteria > Bacillota > Clostridia > Oscillospirales > Butyricicoccaceae > UBA4644. Next base: position 411 of record CADBTM010000191.1, on the reverse strand, counting down.
TAGATATTCCCGGTGGTGGGCGACTCCAGCCCCGCAATCATGCGAAGTGTGGTGGATTTTCCACAGCCGGAGGGGCCGACGAGCACCACAAACTCCTTGTCCCGGATCTCCAGATTGAAGGTATCCACGGCGATGACCGATTTATCAAAAACCTTACTGACATTTTCAAATCGCACTCCCGCCATGGCTTACTCCTTCTTTCCGGCAGTCTCCTGCCATTTTTTCTCGCGATGCTTTTCCACATCGGCTGTGATTTTTTCTTTTGTCTTTTGTGTGACCGTGCGTACCAAACGCACAACAAATCGGATCGCCGTCACAAGCACGCTGACCACAGGGCATACGGCGAACAATATGGTGAGCACCAGCAGCAGTGCAGCATAATCCTCGGTGAGCCGAACGGCATTCTCCCAA
>CADBTM010000190.1 GCA_902797555.1 Oscillospiraceae bacterium | reverse complement strand
TGGGCGAAAAACGACACCAACAAGACCCAGACCATGATCTATGAGAAGGCAATCCGGGATTTTGAGGCGCTTTACCCCAACATCCGTGTCAATATCCGCCTGTATACCGACTACGGCAAGAGCTATAACGACGTCATCACCAACATCGCCACCAACACCACCCCCAACGTGTGCATCACCTATCCCGACCACATCGCCACCTATCTGACGGGCGTCAACGTGGTTGTGCCGCTGGAAGGGCTCTTTGCCGACGGCAAGTATGGCCTGGGGGGCAGTGAGGTGCGCTTTGACGCGCCCACGGAAGGGGAGATCGTGCCCCAGTTCCTCGGCGAATGCGTCATCGGCGAGCACACCTATGCCATCCCCTTTATGCGCTCCACCGAGGCGTGCTACGTCAACAAAACTTATGTGGAAAAGCTGGGCTACACCATGCCCGATGTGCTGACGTGGGACTTTGTGTGGGAGGTGGCCGACGCCGCCGCCCGGCAAAATGCCGACGGCACCTACGCCCTCAACGGGCAGAAGGTGATGATCCCCTTCCTGTACAAGTCCACCGACAATATGATGATCCAGATGCTGCGGCAGCGGGGCGCGGATTACTCCACCGAGGACGGAGAGATCCTTTTGTTCCACGACACCACAAAGGAGCTTTTGCAGACGGTGGCGCAGCATGTGAAAACCGGGGCCTTTTCTACCTTCAAGATCTCCAGCTATCCCGCCAATTTCCTCAATGCGGGGCAGTGTGTGTTTGCCGTGGATTCCACCGCCGGCGCCACATGGATGGGCTCGGACGCGCCTCTTTCCGACATCGCCGCCGACAAGATCGTGCAGTTTGAAACCGCCGTAATGCCCATCCCCCAGTTTGACCCCGACCATCCGCAGATGATCTCCCAGGGGCCGTCGGTGTGCATCTTCAACAAGAGCGATCCCCAGGAGGTGCTGGCCTCGTGGCTGTTCGCCCAGTATTTGCTGACCAATGACGTGCAGATCGCCTATGCCGAGACCGAGGGCTATGTTCCCGTCACCTCCAAGGCGCAGTCCGCCCAGGAATATCAGGCCTATCTTTCCAGCACCGCGGGCGACGCCGCCCACTATCCCGTCAAGCTGGCGGCCTCCCGGCTGCTGCTGGAGCACACCGGCGATACCTTTGTCACGCCGGTGTTCAACGGGTCGGCCTCCCTGCGGGACGCGGCAGGCCAGCTGATCGAAAACACCGCCAAATCGGTCCGCCGCAAGGAAACGGTGGATGCCGCCTATTTTGACAAGCTGTTTCAGAGCGTCACCGCCCTCTATCGGCTGGATCAGGGCGGCATCGCGGCGTCCGCGGGCAAGAGCGAGCTGGGGCCGATGCCCAAAACAGCGGTGGCACTGCTGACCACGTTGGCGGCGGTATGGGTGCTTATCGGTGCCTATGTGGCGGTCAAAGCCCTGCGTTCCCGACAAAAACCACAGTAAAAAACGCCGAAAAAGGGAAAAATCTCTTGATTTCTTCGTATTTCTCATTATAATAAAATCTGTCCGCCACATTCGGCGAGAAAATGAAAAAGGAAGAAGACACATGAAAAAGTTTTTTGCAATCGTTCTGGCTCTGAGCCTGGTGTTCTGTCTGGCCGCCTGCGGCAAGACCGAGGCCAAGGACACCGATGCCAAATCTGAGGGCGTCATGACCTATGCGGAGTATATGGATGCCACTCTGGACAGCGAAGTGGTCATCGAAGCTTACGTCCAGGCCAAGCAGGCCTATTCCGCCGAGTACGGCAACACCTCTCTGTATCTGCAGGACAAGGACGGCGGCTATTTCGTCTACCGCATCGCCTGCTCCTCTGATGAGTATGCCAAGCTGACCGAGGGTCAGAAGGTCAAGGTCACCGGCTATAAGTCCGAGTGGTCCGGCGAGGTGGAGATCACCGACGCCACCTTCGAGCTGGAGGACGGAAACTGGATCGCCGAGGCCTTTGACGCCACCGCTCTGCTGGACACCGACGAGCTGTTCGATCATCAGAACCAGAAGGTCACCTTCAAGGGCATGACCGTTGAGACCATCGGCGACGGCGCCGCCTTCCTCTACAACTGGGATGGCTCCGGCACGGAGGGCAACGACCTGTACTTCAACGTCTCCAAGGACGGCAACACCTACAACTTCACCGTGGAGTCCGATCTGTGCGGCAGCGGCACCGACGTCTATGAGGCCGTCAAGAACCTGTCCGTGGGTGACACCATCGATCTGGAAGGCTACCTCTACTGGTACGAGGGACCCAACCCCCACATCACCTCTGTGAAATAAAAGCATATAAAAAATGCCCGCCTTCGAGCAGCACTTCATAAGGAAGCTGCTTTGAGGCGACAACTACCGGCTCAAAAGGATATGAAACAGGCGTGACCATTG
>CADBTM010000189.1 GCA_902797555.1 Oscillospiraceae bacterium | reverse complement strand
TTTACAGTTTCTCCTGTGTCATCAATGCGGCGCCGATCATTCCGGCGTTGTTTCCCATGGCCGCCTGACGGAATCGGACGACCTCAAACCCGGGCATGAGCTGCGCCCGCGTACAATCACACACCCGCTGAAACACTTTGTCATTTTCCATGATCCCTCCGCCCAGCACCATCAGGGAAGGGTTGAAGATGTGGATCAGCGTGCTCAGACCATAGGCGATCTTGCGCACCCAGTCCTCAATGGGCTTTTGCAGCACAGCGTCATCCCAATGGGCGCAAACCGCTTTTCCGTCGGTCAGTTCCGGACGGATACTACGCACTGCCTTCACCAGAGCCGTGGTGGAGGCTTCATTTTCATAATAGGCGCCGCAGGGATCGTCCTTTGGAGCTCCCTGAGAAAAAAGCTGCATCGCTCCGAACTCACCCGCGGAATCGCTGGCGCCGCGCCATAGCTTGCCGTCCAATACGATGGCGCCGCCCACACAGGTGCCGAAGGTCAGGCATAGAAAGTCCTCGCTGCCCACACCCGCGCCCAGACGGCCTTCTGCAACAGCGGCGGCGTTCACGTCGTTGTCTACGCAAACGGGAACGGAAAAGCGTCTGTTCAGGATCCCTGCAACGTCTGTCCCGGTGTATCCGCGGATTGGGCCGTTGTCAAATCGGATCGCCCCTTCCCGGGTGACCTGACCTCTGGTACAGACGCCGATGGCATCCACCGGCAGCAGGGAGGCGACAGCCTCCTGCATGACCTGCATCAGCAGCCCGCTCTCCTTAGGCGTGGGGCGTTCTGAAATATCCGTAAGGTGCTTTCCGTCCCACAGACCGGATTTGACGGCCGTTCCTCCCACATCGATGGCAGCGATCCTCATGTCTTGTCCTCCACGTGGCAAACCACCGTCAGGTCAGGGTGCAGCTGAAGGATAGATGCCGGCACCTGCGCGCTGATGGGACCGTAAAGGGCCTTGTTCAGAATATCCCGCTTGCTCTCGCCGTCCGCGATGAGCAGGATTTTTTTTGCCTGCATGATCATACGGATGCCCATGGTGATGGCGTGTTTGGGCATATCCTCCTCAGTACCGAAAAATCTGCGGTTTGCCTGCAGAGTGCTTGTCTCCAGCGTGACGATATGGGTGTCCTTTTCAAAGGCTTCTCCCGGCTCGTTAAAGGCGATATGTCCGTTTTTTCCAATGCCCAAAAGCTGCAGATCGATGCCCCCGTGACTTTGAATCAAGGCGTCATAGCGCTTGCACGCATCCGCAAGATCCTCTACCATACCGTCGGGCACATGGACAGCGTTTTTTCTCAGATTGACGTGGTCGAACAGGTTTTCCCGCATATAGGCGTGATAGCTTTGCGGGTCGGCAGGATCGAGGCCCACATATTCATCCAGATTGAAGGTGGTGACCTGAGAAAAGTCGATATCGTCCTTATTGTACCATTCGATCAGCTGCTTGTATGTACCCAGCGGCGTCGATCCGGTGGCAAGCCCCAAAACACAGTTGGGCTTGAGGATCACCTGCGCAGAGATGATATTTGCCGCCTTGCGGCTCAGATCGGCATAGCTTTTTGCATGGATGATTTTCATGAATCGGTTTCCTCACTTGTTTCTTCTGTTTCGTCTGTCTCTTCCGTTTTTTCTTCGTCTTTTGGAGCAACAGGCTCGGGGTATTTCTGCGGCGGGCAATAAAGCGCCTCCGCCATAAGCACAAGACAGCCCAGCAGCATCAGCAGCGCGCCAATGGTGATACCTCTTGCCGAAAGAACCTCCTGCGGACGCAGAGCAAAATAGATCCATTCATGCACCGCCATTGTCAAGCCAAAGGCAGTCGCGCCGAGACGCAGCCAGATCGCCTTGTCATTGAACCGGGGCGAGACCGAAAAGTACACTCCGACAATGGCAAGCGAAAATACGGCGATCTCATAGCCAAAGGTCTCCAGATGGGGATTATCCCCGTTGCTCCGGTAAAACATCAGCAGGAAAAACCCCAGCATAAAAATCGGCACGGTAGACAGAACGGCGGCTTTTTCTGTCGCATCCTTCTCTTTCAGACGCATCACTGCGGCGAGCCCAGCCACAAAGCTGAGCACCGCGCCGACCACACGGAGCAGCATCGACCCACTGGTTTGGAAAAAGAACAGCAGACCCGCCGCCATCAAAAGAAAACCGCCGCAAGCAATCAGACTATAGGCGGCCTTGTCCGGCTCGGCGGGGCGAAGACGGTTTTTTTTGCGAAAGCCATTGATTCCGATGGAAAACCCGATACACAGCACCAGAGAAATCATGGCAAGCAGAAGAAACCCTTTTCCGGTAGCTTGCAGCCCGGTTCGGTATACCGCCAGCACGGCGGCACACAATACAGAAAGCAAGATTTGAAGCAGCGACAGTTTTTTTGTGGTATTCATGACATACACCTGCATATTGGATTGAAGTATTTCATACTCTTATTTCAGAACTAATCGAAACGATTATAGCATATACCGGATAAAAAGGAAATGGTTTTATGAAGAAATTGCTTTTGACCGCGGCTTTTTTGACCGTTCTCCCCATGCTTTGTCCGCTCCTTGCTTTTCCGGGACAAGCATTGCTCGCAGAAAAGCAAACAGCACGTTCCGCGCCCACCGCGCCGGAAGATCGCACTGTTGTGGAAGCGCCGCTTTATACCCGACAGGTTCCTTCGAAAGAGAAAAGCTATGACGAAAGCGTCACTGTCCGGCTGTATACAGGCGGCACCATTCGGGAGCTGTCTCTTCGGAACTATCTGATCGGAGTGGTTGCAGCGGAAATGCCCGCATCTTTTCCGGAGGAAGCTCTCAAAGCTCAGGCCATCGCCGCACGAACCTACACGCTGTACAAACTGCGGCTCTATGAGGATCCTTCTCAAGCAGAATCCCACCACGGAGCTCAGCTGTGCGACGATCCCGCCCACTGTGCCGCCTTTACCGATCTTGCGGTTACAGCAGCATCCCTGTGGGGGGAGAGCAAGGAAACCTATTCGGAACGCGTCTCCAACGCCGTTTGCGAGACAGACGGCATGCTCCTCGCCTATGACAACGCGCCTATTGCGGCAGTGTTCTGTGCCGCATCCGGCAAGATGACCGAGAGCGCAAAAGACGTTTGGGGTGCGGATATTCCGTATCTTGTCCCGGTGGACAGTCCGGGCGGGGAGGACTGTGCAAAGTATTATGGAGAAAAACGGATCACGCGATCCGACTTTTGCGCCGCGTTTCTCAAAGAATATCCCTCAGCAGTGTTTTCCGAAAACGATGACGAATGGTTTCGAAGCGTGCATCGAACAGAGTCTGGAAGCATCCGCACGATCACGGTTGGCGGTGTGGAGATCACCGGCACCGCACTCCGCTCTTTGCTGGGCTTGAACTCTGCCAATTTTACCCTGCGCAGGGAAGGGGACGAGCTTGTCTTTTCCACCGAGGGCTATGGACACGGCGTAGGGATGAGCCAATACGGCGCGCGCTGTCTGGCGCTGTCAGGGCAAAGCTGCGACGAGATCCTTTCACATTATTATCCGGGCACCGTATTGCAAAAAAAGAATCCCGACGCATAATACACGCGTTCTTCGCCGATACTATCGGCGGAGGTGCATGATATGCAAAAGGAAGGTTTGCTGCAGCGCGTGCTGGGATTCGTGGAGAAGAAGGGGTTCTACATCATATTGGGACTCTGTGTGCTGGCCATCGGCGTTTCCGGCTATGTGCTTTTCTTTACCGGCTCGTCGGACGAGCCGATCGGCCCCCAGCCGGAA
>CADBTM010000188.1 GCA_902797555.1 Oscillospiraceae bacterium | reverse complement strand
GAAGAAGAGCCTCGCCGAGATCGCGATGAGCTACGGCTACGTCTACGTGGCGCAGGTCGCCATGGGCGCCAACCCCAACCAGACCATCAAGGCAATCGAAGAGGCCGAGGCCTATCATGGACCTTCCCTGATCATCGGCTACAGCCCCTGCGAGATGCACTCCATCAAGGGCGGCATGACCAACTGCCAGGCCGAGATGAAGCGTGCCGTGGACTGCGGTTACTGGAATCTGTTCCGCTTCAATCCCGCTGCGGAGAAGAAGTTCACCCTCGATTCCAAGGCTCCCGCCGGCGGCTATCAGGATTTCCTGATGAACGAAGCCCGCTACAGCCGTCTGACCCGCGAGTTCCCCGATCGTGCTACCGTCCTCTTTGCCCGCAGCGAAGAAGCTGCCAAGGAGCGCTACGATCACCTGCTCAAGCTGGTTGAGATGTACGATAACTAATCCCTCGCTTTATCAAAACGAGGCCACCGTTCGGTGGCCTCGTTTTTTTATAGCTTTATGATCTTTGTCGCAATCTTGTCGCAAAATACCGCGTCGTGCTCCACAAACAAAAGGGTCGGACGGTATTGCACGATCAGTTCTTCGATCTGCATGCGGGAGAGGACGTCGATATAGTTCAGCGGCTCGTCCCAGATATACAAATGTGCCTGCTGACAAAGGCTGCGGGCAAGAACGGCTTTTTTCTTTTGTCCCTCGCTGAAACGCTCCATGGGGTTTTTAAACTGCTCCCGGGAAAAGCCCAGCTTGCGCAGGACGGTCTGGAACCTGCTGCGGTCAACATCCCACGCGTCGGCATATTCCGCCAGCGAGCCGTGCAGATCGGCGGTGCTTTGTGACACATAGGATAGATTCAGCCCGGAGGCGCGGTAGATCGTACCGGAATAATCGATCGGTTCTCCGAGAATCAGCTTGAGCAAGGTGGTTTTTCCGCATCCGTTTCGCCCTTGCAGGGCAACACGCTCTCCTTGCTTAACTGTAAAGCTGATGTCCTTGCAAACGGCTTTCTCCCCGTAGCCGGCAGTCAGCCCCTCCAGCCACAGCAAAGGATCGGCGTGGTGAACGAGCGGCGACAGCTTAAGATCCCCCTGCAGCTCGATATTTTTGAGCAAGGCGGACTTTTCCTCAATGGCGGACTCTGTGCGCTTTTCGATGGCCTTGGCACGGGACATCTGCTTTTTGGATTTTGCCCCCTGCAGCGGCCGCCATCCCTTTACATTGTCCACCTGATTGCGGTCAATGCCAGTCTTGCGGCGCTCTGCCGTGTCCGACCATTCTGCCTTTTCCCGCGCCGTTTCTGTCAGACGACGGATCTCCTTTTTCAGCTTGGCATTCTGCTCCAGCTCAAAGCGATCCTGTCGCTGACGGTTTTCCCACCATGAAGAAAAGTTTCCGTTTTGTACCTCAATATCCCCTCGGTTGATAGACAGGATATGATCCACGCATCCGTCGAGGAAGGCGCGATCGTGGGACACAACGATATATCCGGTTTTATTTTTCAGATACCGGCTGAGAACGCGCCTGCCCTCCAGGTCCAGATGATTGGTTGGCTCGTCGATGAGCGGAAAGCAGGCTTTCCGCAAAAAGAGCGCAGCCAGCAGAGTCTTGGTCTGCTCACCTCCGGACAAGGTTGCAAGGGGACGGCTCCAAACGCTTTCATCCACCTCCAGCAGAGACAGCTCCCTCTGGATCTCCCATTCCTCTGCGTCGGGAGCAGCCTGTCGGATCGCATCTATTGCTGTCAGGTTGCTATCCTTTACAGCATAAGGAAAATAGGCAAATCGAACATTTTTGGAGATCGTTCCTTCATATTCCAGATCCCCACACAGCAGTCGGAGCAGCGTGGTCTTTCCCCTGCCGTTGCGGCCTGTCAACCCCAGCCGCCAATCGGTGTCCATTCTCAGGTTGACATGATCAAAAATGACATCGGCGCTCCCATCATAGGAAAACGTCAATCCGGTGATTTGTATGACAGACATGGTATTCGCACCCTTTCCATATAAAAATCAGGCTGCGGAAAGCATCCACAGCCTGAACGGTGAAAATACAGTCGTATCCCTATTTCACAGACAAGATGGCAATGCTTTTCCGCGGGGGCACGACAAAACTGCGGACAGCGTCCGCCGGATGTGATTCGTACCCAATTCAGCAGAAAAAGCGATTGTACATCTTTTCACCCCTTACTCGATCTTGATACTAAAATATCACAGGTTATTGCAGAATGCAAGCCCTATTCTGCCTTTTTCGGCATGGAGAGGAGCGCCTCCAGCCCTTCCCGGTCTGTCAGACAGTTGAGCACATCCAGCAGAGCGTTTGCGCTCAGATTGCCGGGAAGACGGAGCGCCTCCATCACAGCCCGGCGTCTTTCAGCGCTGCCCGATGTTCCGGACAAGCCGAGCTCATACAGGTCGTTCTTATTCAGATTGCCCCGCTGTTTCGGTGCGCAGTTCAGCGCGCCGCTGTTTCGCACTGCCTGTACGATCACCTCGTCCGAAACGCCCTCCACGCCGAGAAAGCCCTCTTTGGAGGGCGCAGCCTTGCGCCGCTCCTTGCCCTCGATCGGTGGAATATAGGCGTGAAACAGACGATCCTTTGGGATCGTTCCCTTCAGATAATTGCGGATCACCAGCCCGGCGCCGTCTGCATCGGTAAAAACAAGCAGTCCGTGCACATCCGCCAGACGGCGCAGGAGCGCCAGCTTTTCCTTTTGCCTGAAGATTCCAAATCCGTCGGTGGTGAGGATCGTTCCGTCAAAGATCTGCTCCAGCTTGTTTTTATCGTATTTTCCTTCTACAAGGATCACAGGCTCGATCGGGATCATTTTGCCTCCTCCGCCATCTGTAAAAGCAGCAGCTCCAACGTTCGCTGGGCGTCGGGGAGATTGCTTTTCATGGCCAGGTCACAGTCCAGACAGGCCTGCTGCGCCCAGCGCAAAAAGCCCAGCCTGCACCGGCGGGCGCTTTGCATGATCCTTCTGGCAGGATAGGTGGATTTATACCCCAAAAGCTGCGCCACCGCGTTTTCCGAACCGCCGCCGGCCATGGAAAGCTTTGCGCCGTACAGCCGCTGCATCTGTTTGGTCACAGCGGCAAGGATGGCCACCGGCTCTTGCTTCATATCAAAGAGATCCCGCAGGATCGCCAGCGCCTTGGTATATTGCCCTTCGATGATGGAATCGGTGAGCTCGAACACCGTTGCCTCCAGCACCCGGGAGCCCAGCGCCTCGATATCGCTTTTTGTGACCGACTCCCCCGCTGTACCCGCGGCGATTTTTTCGATTTCGGTGAGCAGATTGTCCATCGACGCCCCGCACAGAAACATCAGGTACTCGCAGTCCGGGGTGGAGATACTCTTTCCCAGCTCAAAGAAATGCCGCTTGATCCACGGGATGAGACTGGCCGAGTTGGACTGGGCAAACTCCACCACCTGCCCGTGCTTTTCCACCAGCTTCCACAGATTGAGGCGCTTGTCCGGCTTGAAGGGAACGGTGTCAAAATCAAAAACAAGGCAGACATATTCCGGGAGATTGGAAATCAGTTCGGGAAGAACCTCCTTCATATCTCCGGTGGGCTGAAACAGCTTGTAATCCCGAATGACAATCAGCTTGCGTTCGCTGCCCATGGGGATGCTGTCCACCGCATCGGTAAGCTCTTGCGCCGTGACCTGTTCCCCATCCAGCAGAGTCAGATTGAACTCGGGAAACGCGCCCACGCATAACGCCTTGAGCTGATTAAGATAATACCGCTTGAGATAGCCCTCTTCTCCATAAAAAACATAGAGCTGTGCCGGGGTACCTGATGCCAGATCCTGCTTCATCTGGGTAAGCGCCCGGTCATCGGACTTGTTGCGATCGAATGCCATATCGTCACCTCACATATTTGAGAGAAACACCGTCATAATCCAAGGTCACCAGCGGGATCTCGCGGTACTCGGATGGATACGAACGATAGCCGCCGTTTGCAATAAAGATCTTTTGCGGACAGAGCCGCTCTGCAAGGGCTCCCAACAGCGCGGGATCGGCCATCAGTGCGTCGTCTACAAGCAGATATTGGACTTGCGCGCCTTCCAGCTGACCCAGTACAGCGGCAGCCTGTGTGCTTTTCAATCCGCACAGATTGAGCAGCGACATATGCTTTCCCGAAAGATATGCAGCAAAGATCCCATCCTCCGCCTGCAAAAGGGAAACCCGCAGCCCGTTCAGCGTCAGCTCCCCTGTATTTTCATAGGAAAACACGTTGGCAGGGCCATTATCTTCTGAAAAGGAAATATCCTTTACAGGAGTAATAATTCTTTGAATTTCAAGGGACTGTGCAAGCTGTTTCAATCCACCTGCCGTCCGATAATTGCCAGAGGTGCACAGTATGGTATCAATCCCCACAGCGTTCCACCGGGTCAGATCGGATTCTACTTCATCCACGATGGATGACCCGTAAACGCCGGTGTTTATGAGGGAGATATTCTTCCCCTGCAGCAGGATCGCGGGCTGTCCGCCCGAGGCGAAAAGCTTGATCTCTCCGATCCATGCCCGTTCTGCAGCGGAGGCGCCCACAGCAAGACAAAACGCAAGGGCCGCGGAAAAGAGCAGCGTTTTGCCGGAGAGATACTTCCCCTTCCACAACAGCAGTCCCAGGAGGATCAGAATGCCAAAGGCAGCAAAGAACAGATTGGCGGAATCCACTGCGGCAAATCTCCATCTGCCGATCCATCCGGTCACACGAGCGATCCACCACAGCGGCCAGCGTGCGATCCATGTTCCGAACGCTTGTCCCAAGGGCACGGAAAGGACCGACAGCGCAAGAGCGGCAATGCCCAGCTCCAGCCCGAGCCCCACCGCCCACAGAATGAGCAGATTGGTCAGAATCCCTGCCAACGGGACGGTGTCAAAAAACAGCATTTGCAGCGGCATGGTAAAGGCGATCGCCGCAACCGAAGCTGCGATGGATGATGCGACATAATGGAGCACATTGCTCCATACGCCTCGCGGAAGCTTGCGAAACGGGCGGTGAAGCAGCCTGGAAATCGGCTCTGCCAGCAGGATCAGACCCAGCGTGGCCGAAAAGGACAAAAGCAGACCGGCGCTCAGACAGGAAAAGGGATTGTAGGCGGTCAGAACCAGCAGCGCCGCGCCCCACGCTGTCAGAGAATCCTTCTCCTCCTTGAAAAAGAAGGAAGCAGACCAAAAGAACAGCAGGATCACGGCCCGCACAACCGACGGCGGAAAGCCGACAATGGCGGCATAGATCACCGCAAAGGGCAAAACAATACGCAGACCGTGTTTTTTGCCGAACAGCCATAGGAACATGCCTGCCAAAATCGAAACATGCAGGCCGGAAACCGCCGTGATATGACGCGCGCCGCTGGTCGTCATGGCGCGATCCAGCGAATGAGGCAGCTCGCTCCGATCCCCTGTGAGCATGGCGGTAAACAGCGCGCCCTCCTCCTGCGGAAACAGTTGCCCGATCCGTTGGGACAGGCTGTGGGAGAACATGCGGCACCGACGCAGCAGCGTCATGGCACCGCCCCGCCGGACGGTTTCCCAGCCCTCCTGGCGAACGGTCAAAAAGGTGCCTCGCTGCAGATGCTGCAGGCGGGATGCCGTGCCCGAAAGACGCACCGTGCCGGGAAACTCCAGAACGTCCCCCGGTGCATAGTCGGGAGAACCATCCTTGAGATAAATCCGAACCTTTTGCCGACAAGGGGTGCCGTTCACCTCTTTCAGAATGCCATAGGCCAGGCCGTAGGTCGTTCTGCCTTCGGCATAGTCGGTGAGCTCGACCCGCACCGTCCCTTTTTGTCCGGCAAGCGTCTCTGCAGGACGATAGATGAGCAGCGTATAGCCCCAGCACCACACAAGCCCTGCCATCAGCCCCGCCAAAAGCGGGAGATACCAGCCGGGCGTCTTTCTCAGCAAGACGACTCCCATCGCGCCTATGCCGCACAATACGGCGGAGGCGAGCAGCATTGCCCCCTCCCTGTCAAACCGACCGAACAGCAGCGAAACGGTGAGCGCAGATAGGAAAAAAGCAGCAGAAAAGCAGAGCAGCTTTCTGGGCTGCCTGCCTTTCTGCCACCGAAGCAGATCCATTCGATCAGGCCATGGGGCCGAGCTTGCCGCCCAGCAGATGGAAATGCAGATGCATCACGGTCTGTCCGGCATCGGGTCCGGCATTGGTCACCACACGATAGCCGCCGTCCAGATGCAGCTCGTCCGCCAGCTTGGCGATGACCTCATAGATATGGGCGATGAGCGCGGCATGCTCGGACGTGATGGCCCGGGCGCTCTCCAGAACATGCTCCTTGGGGATCACCAGTACATGCACGGGAGCGGCAGGCGCCACGTCGTAAAACGCCACCACCTGATCGTCTTCATAAAGCTTTTTGGAGGGGATATCCCCTTTCACGATCTTGCAGAAAATGCAGTTGTCCATGGTTTTCCTCCTTACAGACCCAGCTTTTTCAACACAACGTCATCCACGGCGGCCAGCGCGTCGTCCAGCTTCATCAGATCGCTTCCGCCGCCCATGGCAGAATCGGGCTTTCCGCCGCCCTTGCCTCCGGCGATGGGGGCGATGGCCTTGATGATGTCTCCCGCCTTGACCCCTCTGGAGACGGCGTTTTTGCCGCACACGGCGAGGAAGGTGATTTTCCCGTCGTGCACTGTGGCCAGAACAGCCACAACATTGTCGTCCTTATCCCGGATAAAGTCACCGAACTTGCGCAGATCGGCAGCCTCCAGATCGGAGCGGGTCGCCGTAACGACACGGAGACCGTCCACATTTTTGGAAGCAAAGAGCACCCGATCCACATCGCCGGAGAGGATGCGATCCTTCAGCTTTTCCATCTCCTGATGGGCGATGCGCAGCTCGTTCACACTGCTCTCCGCCTTTGCCAGCAGATCGGCGGGATTGGTTTTGAGGGTATCGGCTACACTCAGCAGCACCTTTTCCATCTCGTGCGCCTGACGAAGGACTTCCTTGCCGGTGATCGCCTCGATCCGGCGGACGCCGGAGGCCACGGATGCTTCGGAGACGATATGGAAAGAGCCGACCATGGCGGAATTGTCCACATGGGTGCCGCCGCACAGCTCCATAGAAACCTTGCCCTGCTCGCCCACGCTGACAACGCGGACCGTGCTGCCGTACTTTTCACCAAACAGAGCGGTGGCGCCTCGCTTTTTCGCCTCGTCGATTGGGAGCTCTTCGGTGTTCACCCCAAAGCCGTGGAGGATATCGGCGTTGACCAGCTCTTCCAGCTTTTGCTTTTCCTCCAGCGTAAGCGCAGAAAAATGGGTAAAGTCAAAACGGAGACGATCCGGTTCCACCAGCGAGCCCGCCTGATGCACATGGTCGCCCAGCACATTTCTCAGCTCGGCCTGCAGCAGATGGGTGGCGGAGTGGGCGCGGCGAATCGCGGCGCGGCGCTCGGTATCGATGCTTGTTACAACGATGTCCCCCACAGAAATGGTGCCGTTTTTCAGGCTGCCCTCGTGAAGGTATTTGCCGCCCTTGTTTTTCTGCACATTGGTGACGGCAAAGACAGGGGCATCCTCGCCCTTGCCCTGAACAAGGATTTCACCCTGATCGGCGATCTGACCGCCCATCTCGGCGTAGAAGGTGGTCTTGTCCAGCACCACCATGGCGGGGATGCCGGGAACGAGCTCTTCCCGCAGCTCGCCGTCGGCAACGATGGCCAGCACCTTGGCTTCGCAGGTGTCGTGAGTATATCCATCAAAGACGGTGGCAGGCATATCCTTGCCCAGCTCAACGCCGGCCCAGCCCAGATCGCCCAGCGCCTTGCGCGCCTCGCGGGCACGGACTTTTTGCTCCTCCATCAGACGGTCAAAGGCTTCTCTGTCCACCGTCATTCCGGCCTCTTCGGCCATCTCCTCGGTCAGGTCAAAGGGGAATCCATAGGTATCATACAGTTTGAAGGCGTCCGCTCCGGAGAAAACCGTCGCCTTTTCCGTCTGGGCGGCGTCCATCATTTCCCGATAGATCTTGAGACCGCCGTCGATGGTCTTGGCAAAGTTCTCTTCCTCCACGCGGATCACACGGGTGATATATTCCTGACGCTCACGCAGCTCGGGATAATGCCCCTCGTTTTCCCCGATGACGGTGTCCACCACATCGTGAAGGAAGGTCTTTTCCACACCCAGCAGCTTGCCGTGGCGGGCAGCGCGGCGCAGCAGGCGGCGCAGCACATAGCCTCTGCCCTCGTTGGAGGGAAGAATGCCGTCGCAGATCATAAAGACGGAGGAACGGATGTGGTCGGTGATCACGCGGAGAGAAACATCCTTCTCGTGGCTCTCGCCATAGTGAGCGCCGGTGATCTCGGAGACCTTGTGGGTGATGTTCATCACCGTGTCCACGTCAAAGAGGCTGTCCACGCCCTGCACCACACAGGCCAGGCGCTCCAGGCCCATGCCGGTGTCGATGTTCTTTTGCTTGAGCTCGGTATAATTGCCCTTGCCGTCGTTGTCAAACTGGCTGAACACATTGTTCCAGATCTCCATATACCGGTCGCAGTCGCAGCCGACGGTACAGGTGGGCTTGCCGCAGCCGTATTCCGGTCCGCGGTCATAGTAGATCTCGGAGCAGGGGCCGCAGGGGCCGGAGCCGTGCTCCCAGAAGTTGTCCTCCTTGCCGAAACGAT
>CADBTM010000187.1 GCA_902797555.1 Oscillospiraceae bacterium | reverse complement strand
GTGGCCTCCTTCAGCTCCTTGACCAGCTGCCACGCGTTGAGCGCGTCGAGAAAGTTGATAAAGCCCGGCTTGCCGCAAAGCACGGTCACGGGCAGCTCGCCCTCCTTCATCAGGATGCGGGCGGGCTTTTGGTTGGGATTACAGCCGTATTTCAGTTCCAGTTCTTTCATAAGTCAGTCCCCCAGATGTTTATTAAAGAGTTTGACAGTTCCGTTCACATTGGTATACAGAGAAACCTTGTTGTCCGGGTTGAGCGCCGCCCAGACCTCCTCGGGCTCGGGCATGGTGATCTCCAGCGGCTCACCGCAGAAGGAGGGCAGGGGATTGCCGTCACCCTGATAGGTGCTGATGAAAAAGCCCTTGTCCTCGTCACAGTCGTCATAGCGATAGAAGGCGCGGAGGCATCTTCCCTGCACCCGCTTGAGGATGGACAGCTCAAAGCCGCCGTCCTTGTGGATCATGGCAGAGATGCGGGGGGTGAAGTTGGGCTCGTCGGGCTCATATTCTCTCGTCATCAGCGCCCGGCGGAAGCAGCCCATATCCCGGATGGTGTCGGTCTGGTTGCCGTTGGTGACGATGAGGCCCTTTTCGGTCTCCCGGACGGGGTGATAGATGATGAGGGAGGGATCCTTCATCTTGCTCTCGTCAAAGGCCACCGTGCGGATGCCGTCCTCGGTGGCTTCAAAGATGCGGTTGCGGCTGTTTTCGCTGCGCCCCATAATAAAGTAATAGACGCGGTTTTTGCCCACGGCGATGCCGCGGCCGGGATACGAGGTGTTTTTCAGAAACTCCAGAAAGTCGATCATACCGTTTCGCTCCTTTTCTTTATGATTTCTGCGGAGAGAAGCTCCGCCGCCCGGGGCAGCAGGATCCATTCGGCCTGCTCCATCACCCGTTTTTGCAGGGTTTCCGCCGTGTCGTCGGGCAGGATGTCCACCGCCTTCTGCAGCAGGATGCGCCCGCCGTCGGGGATCTCGTTGACCAGATGCACGGTGGCGCCCGTTACCTTGACGCCCCGCTCCAGTGCAGCCTCGTGCACCTTCAGCCCGTAAAAGCCCTTTCCGCAAAAGGAGGGGATGAGGGAGGGGTGCACGTTGACGATGCGGTCTTCGTACCGCCGGATAAAGTCTTCGCTGAGGATGCTCAAAAAGCCTGCCAGCACGATCAGATCGGGCTGGTATTTGTCCAGCGTGGCCAGCAGGGCAGCCTCAAAGCCCTCCTGCGTGCCGCCATTTGCCTTGCGGGTCACGGTCTCGGCGGGGACGCCGGCGGCCTTTGCCCGCTCCAGCGCATATGCGCCCGTGCGGTTGGAGATGACCACCGTCACCTCGCCGCTGGTCAGGACGCCGCTTTTCTGCGCGTCCAGAATGGCCTGCAGATTGGTGCCGCCGCCCGAGACCAGCACGGCGATCCGCGCTTTTTCCTTCCCGCTCAGCATAGCGTGATGGGTTCGTCGGAGGCGATCACCGTGCCGATGGGATAGGCGTCCACTCCGTTTTGCCGGAGGATCTGCGCGGCCTTGTCCGCCTGCTGGGCGGGGACGATGGCCACCATGCCAACGCCCATGTTGAAGGTGTTGAACATGTCCCGCTCGGGGATGTTGCCCGCATTCTGGATGGCGGTAAAGATGGGCAGCACCTTGACGGCGCTCTTGTCGATCTTTGCGCCCAGACACTTGGGGATGCTGCGGGGGATGTTTTCATAGAATCCGCCGCCGGTGATGTGGGAAAGCCCGTGGACGTCCACCTGCTCCAGCAGGGCGAGGACGGGCTTGACATAGATCCTGGTGGGGGTGAGCAGCGCTTCGCCCAGCTCCATTCCCAGCTCGGGGAGATAGCGGTGCAGATCGGCGTGCTCCACGTCAAAGACCTTTCTCACCAGAGAAAAGCCGTTGGAATGCACACTGGTGGAGGGCAGAGCGAGGATCACGTCGCCCGCGCACATCCGATTGGGATCGAGGATCTTTTCCTCGTCCACGATGCCCACGGAAAAGCCCGCCAGATCATAGTCGTCCGCGGCCATGGTGCCGGGGTGCTCGGCGGTCTCGCCGCCGATGAGGGCACAGCCCGACTGGACGCAGCCCTCGGCCACACCGGACACCAGCTCGGCCACCTTTTCGGGGATGTTTTTGCCGATGGCGATATAGTCCAAAAAGAACAGGGGCTTTGCGCCGCAGCAGATGACGTCGTTGACGCACATGGCCACGCAGTCGATGCCCACGGTGTCGTGTTTTCCAAGGAGCTGGGCAATGCGCTGCTTGGTGCCGACGCCGTCGGTGCCCGAAACGAGGACGGGCTTTTTCATCCCGCTCAGGTCGGGAGCAAACAGGCCGCCAAAGCCGCCCAGATCGGAAACCACGCCGGGGATAAAGGTGCGCTTGACGTGCTCCTTCATCAGCTGCACGCCCTTATAGCCTGCTTCGATATCCACGCCTGCCGCGGCGTAAGAGGCAGAATGAGAATTGTTCATAGCTTATTCCTTTCCGTTCCAGCAGTAGGTACACAGCTTGCAGGGCTCCAGTCCGATGGATTCCTCCAGACCGGACAG
>CADBTM010000186.1 GCA_902797555.1 Oscillospiraceae bacterium | reverse complement strand
GTGCTACGACTCCAACGGCGTGGGTCAGCCCGAGATCGTGGAAAAGGCCCGCAAGTGCGAGGCGCTGGGCGCCGAGGTGCTCCAGCTCACCGTGGGCCCCGAGCTGTTTTACGAGACGCTGCTCATGCTGGAGGACACCGGCTATTTCAACGCGTCCCTTTACAGCGCCTTCGGCATCGGCGGCGTTGAGACGCTGGGCTGGGAGCTGGGACACCAGTTCAAGGAGCGCTGCGGCAAGGATCCCGACGTGGTGGTCATCGCCAACGCCGGCGGCGGCAATCTGACGGGCACGGCCCGCGGCCTGCGCAAGGCGGGCTGCAAGGCGCAGGTCGTGGCGGCCTCCGTCGACCTCAGCGGCCTGAGCATGGCCTCTGACACACAGTTCAACCGCAAGTCCTTCACCACCGCCCACACCGGCTTCGGCGTGCCCTACGCCACCGATCCCGACCACAGCGATATGCCCCGCAGCGCCGCACGGCCTCTGCGCTATATGGATCGCTACGTCACCGTCAAGCAGGGCGAGGTCTTCTTCATCACCGAGGCCATGGCCACCCTGGAGGGCATGGAAAAGGGTCCCGCCGGCAACACCAGCCTCGCCGCCGCCTTCTCGCTGGCGCAGGAGCTGGATCAGGACCAGATCATCGTGGCGCAGGAGACCGAATACACCGGCGCCGGCAAGCATCTGCAGCCCCAGCTGGCCTTTGCCCGTCAAAACGGCATCGAGCTCATGTTCGGCGATCCTGCCAACGAGATCCCCGGACAGAACATCATCTTCCCGGCCAAGCCCTCTTTGCTCAAGGCGCGGGATCTGGATCTGAATCATCTGCGCCGCTCTCTCATCAAGCGTCAGACCCGTGACCTCGATCACACCCTCAGCAACGCCGAGATCGCCTATCTGATGGAGGAGACCAACGCGGACGAAGGCTTCGTGCGCTCTGTTCTCAAGGAACTGGGCGTCTGAGACCGCAGGAGAAGTATGGAGAAAAACGTATGAGAAGAACAGACGATTTTGAAACCCGCCGTGCCCATCTTCAGGGCATGAGCGACGAAGAACTGAAGGCGTATTTCTGGAAGCTGGCGCAGCAGGTGGTCGATCCTCTGCTGGAGCTGGGCTACAAGAATACCAGCCCCGCCATCGAGCGTTCGGTGCTGCTGCGCATGGGCTTTTCCTCGCTGGAGGCCAAGCCCATGGTGGAGCAGGCCATCGCCCACAACCTGATCTCCCACGGCGTGGGAAACGTGGTCTACCGTCTGTCCAAATCCACCGGAATGAGCCTTCGGGATGCGGGCGTTGCCCTGTCCCGGGGCGAGATGTGGGAGCAGGCGGAGCAGCTCTTTGAAGGAGGGAAGAACAATGGCTGATTACAAACTGGATCCCAACGAGCGCATTGACGTCGAAACCATCCTTCAGGATCTGGAGCATTACCATCCCCGCCGCCACGGCTGGGTGTGGCGCAAAAAAGCGGAGAATCAGGACATGGGACCCTTCCATTACCGGGAGATCTCCGAGCCCATGCAGGGGGAGAGCGTCGGCCTGATGACCGCCCACTATTTCGACAACATCGACCCCCAGCCCATGCCCACCATCACCACTGAGATCGCCTCCGGCCGCTTTGAGGACGATATCCGCCGCATGCGCATGGCGGCGCACCACGGCGCGGATCACATCATGGTCATCCGCACCGCCGGCCAGTCCCACTTTGACGGCCTGATCGAGGGTACTCCCCAAGGCATCGGCGGCGTGCCCATCACCCGCAAGCAGGTGCGCGCCCAGAGAAAGGCACTCGACCTCATCGAGGACGAGGTCGGCAGACCGATCAACTACCACAGCTACGTCTCCGGCGTGGCCGGCCCCGATGTGGCCGTCATGTTCGCCGAGGAGGGCGTCAACGGCTGCCATCAGGATCCCCAGTACAACGTCATTTACCGCAACATCAATATGATCCGCTCCTTCGTGGACGCCTGCGAATCCAAAAAGATCATCGCCTGGGCGGACATGGCGCAGATCGACGGCGCCCACAACGCCAACGCCACCGCCAGAGAGGCGTGGAAGGTCATGCCCGAGCTGATGGTGCAGCACGCCATCAACGCCATTTTCTCCTATAACGTGGGCATTAAGAAGAGCAATATCTGCCTGTCCACCGTGCCTCCCTCCGCCACTCCGGCGCCCGAGGTCTTTATGGATCTGCCTTACGCCGTGGCGCTGCGCGAGCTGTTCACCGGCTACCGCATGCGTGCCCAGATGAACACCAAGTATGTGGAATCCTCCACCCGTGACGCCACCGTCACCCATGTGCTGGATATGCTGATCTCCAAGCTGACCAGCGCGGATATCCAGTCCACCATCACCCCCGACGAGGGCCGCAATGTGCCTTGGCACATCTACAACATCGAGGCCTGCGACACCGCAAAGCAGACCCTGCTGGGTCTGGACGGCCTGATGGATATGGTAGAGCTGAAAAAGGACGGCCCCCTGCGGGAAAAGGCAAGAGAGCTCAAGGAGCGCGCCGTGCTCTTCTTTGAGGAGATCCTGGAGGTCGGCGGCTATTTCAACGCCGTCCAGCAAGGCTTTTTCGTGGACTCCGGATTCTATCCCGAGCGGGGCGGAGACGGCATCTTCCGCGAGATCGAAGGCGGCGTAGGCGCGGGTACCATCTACGAGCGCGCCGAGGACTATATGGCTCCCGTCACCGCCCACTATGGCTATAACAACGTGGCGCAGTACGACGAGACCGCCGTAAACGATCCCTCCAAGCTCATCGGAGGCTGCACCTTTGAAAAGCCGGAAAAGATCGTCTATATCGACGAGCTGGACGAGGAGGACAACGTCAACGTCCGCATGGCCGAAACTGCCAAATACCGCGGCAAGGACTGCCACACCCTCCGTCCCGAGATGGAGTGGCTGGCCGACGGCATCGTGATGCTCACCATGTTTTTCCCCACCTCCAAAAAAATCGCCGAGGCCGCCGCGGTTGAGGTCGGCCGCCGGATGGGTCTGCAGGAGGTCGAGGTCATCAGCCGTGAGATCATGCAGCAGGCCGAGGGCACCCGTGTGGAGATCAAGGGCAAGGTCAACTTTGATCTGGACATCAACGAGCTGGAAATCCCCGAAGAGCCCGACGTGCTCACCGACGAGGAGATCCGCGCCGACATCGAGCGCAAGCCCATGACGGTGGTCTGCGGCACGGTTGGCAACGACGAGCACTCCGTCGGCCTGCGGGAGATCATCGACATCAAGCACGGCGGCATCGAAAAGTACGGCATCAAGGTGCACTATCTGGGCACCTCCGTCCCGGTGGAAAAGCTGGTCAACGCCGCCATCGAGCTGGACGCCGACGCCATTCTGGCCTCCACCATCATCAGCCACGATGATATCCACTATAAGAACATCGCCAACATCGACCGTCTGGCCAAGGAAATGGGCGTCCGCGACAAGCTGATCTTTATCGTGGGCGGCACCCAGATCACTCCGGAGATCGCCGTCCAGATGGGCGCCGACGCCGGCTTTGGCCGCGGCACCAAGGGTATCCACGACGCCACCTTCCTTGTCAAGCGCCGCTGGGAGCTGGAAGCCGCCGGAAAGTGGCCTCGGTAAAATCGTTTTATCAGCAAGCTTCAGCACCGGAGGCGGCCTATGCCGCCTCCGGTTCCAAAAGTCAAAATCGCCGAAAGAGGCGATTTTGCTTTTAGACAGTTTTTGGCCGTTCCTTGTGTAGTAATGGACAAAAACACCTCGACCCGCCTGTTTTCGTCGCAGCGAAAACGGCGAAACCGCGTCGCAACGCGGATCCACCCTGTCAAAGAAGCCCAGCGAAGCGGGTTCTTTGACATTGCAGCGGCAAAAGCCGCCTCCGGTTCCAAAAAGGAGAGAATATGAAGTTAGACGTTTTGGTAGCAGAGATCGGATCCACCACTACGGTGGTCAACGCCTTTGATCGCCTGGGGGAGAAGCAGCCGGTTTTCCTGGGACAGGGACAGGCGCCCACCTCGGTTTTGCAGGGGGACGTCTGCGTGGGTCTGCAGGGAGCCATGGACGACCTCTGCCGCAAGCAGGGCTGGGACGACGTGCAGTATACCGCCATGCT
>CADBTM010000185.1 GCA_902797555.1 Oscillospiraceae bacterium | reverse complement strand
GCGAGCAATAAGGAGGGGCAGCAACACGGCGATTGGCGAGCGCGTAGGCGCGATGACAGAGCCGATGTTGCAACCGGGGTTGAACGTCTCCCCGCCGTCCGCAGACGGCGGAATCCCCCGCTCCCTGCGGGGGACGGGAGCCCGTTTGGGGTCGTCCTCCCTATTTCAGCAGCTCTCTCACCGTTTCATAGGTCAGGTTGGGCACGTTGCGGAAGGTGTGGAGCATATCCACCCGCTCGGTGAGCATATGCCCGTCAAAGCCGTAGCTGCCGATATTGCACACCGGCATATTGAGCTGCAGGATCTTATGCAGATCGGGCAGGTCGGGGCGATTCCCGGCGGGCATCTCCCGATAGGCGGCGGCAAAATCCTCGGGGGTGTCGCTCACCGCGAGAAAGCTCATATCGGAAATATAGGGATAAAACATCCGGGTGCGCAGTCTGCGTTCGGCCTCGGGGGCGAGGCGCGCCGTGGCCTTCCGTGCGGCCTCCACCAGACGGCGCTGACCGGGGTCGCCCTCGTCGGTCTGGATGCGGGGATAGCAGAGCGAGCCGAAAAAGACCACCAGCGCCGGGCTTTTGTCCCGCTGCCACTTCCACACCTCTCTTACGGCGTCGGCGCACAGCACCCGCAGGTCGGGGTTTTCCGCCTCCTTTGCCGCGTAAAAATCCTTCATCCCCCGGAGAAAGGCTTCTCCGTGGAGGGCCTCGGCCTGCTGCCAAAGCTGGGTCCACGTGAGCACCCGGGGCTGCCACGGCAGGGGAGAGAAGGGGCGGGAAGCCTTTTCACAGTAGCGGGCGTACCGCTCGTTCAGCCGGTCGATCACCTCCCGGAAGGCACTCTCGCCCTCCCGCACACAGGTCTCCAGCACCTGCGCCGGGCTTTTGCTGTGGGTAAACAGATTGTAATAGGCATAGGCGCACAGGGCGGTCTGGACGGTGTAACGATCCTTGGTGTCGGTCTGCTTGAGGGAGATGGGGGGCAGGGTGCATTCTCCCAGCGCCTCGTCGCACAGGTCGGGGTTCAGGCTGAGACGGCGGGTGACCTCGGCGATGAGCAGATTGGGGTCAAAGGCCTGAAAGGCGGCGCCCACGTGGGCTTCCTTGCCAAAGGCCATAAAGCTGGGCAGCAGCTTGCCCACGCTGCCGAAATAGACGCAGCGGCTGTCGTCCCCCTCGTCCTGCGCGGTGGAATAGTCGGAATTGATGCAGGCGATATAGCGAAAGCCCTCCCGCTTTTGCAGGGCGATGAGCTCGTCCAGCGCGGACAGGATGCCGTGGGAATTGTCCTCCTCGTCGCACTCGCACACCTGCACCAGATTGCCCCTCAGCTCGTCGGGATGCCGGGAAAACCAGTCCATCACCGCCATATGGGCGGCCACGCCCGATTTCATATCCAGCGCGCCCCGGCCGAACATATACTCGCCCGATTCCAGATCGGCCAGCACCTGGGGGGACAGGTCGAAATGCGTGCGCAGGGCTTCGGGCAGACGCCCGGTGTCAAAGGCCAGCTCCCGCCAGTCGCCGAACTCGCCCACGTCCACCGTGTCGATATGCCCGATGAGGAGGACGGTCTCCGGCGAGCCCCCCTCCTTGGTGCCCCGGATCCACGTGAGGGCGCAGTGGCGCTCCACGCCGTCGTTTTTCGTCCGGAACACGCCGGTCTGCTCCGGATGCTCCCGGAAGTAGGGGAGCTCCCGGTAAAAGTCCCGGACAAAGGCCGCCATGCGGCTCTCGCCGCCGGGCACGCCCGCCACGCTGGGGATGGCCACCATCCTCTCGGTGAGTGTTTTTACCTGTTCATAACAGTCAAGCTTCATACCGCACCTCAAAACAAGATGATTTAAGCGATCGCGTCGATAAACAAGGGCACCAGCGCGGGGTCAAACTGCGTCCCGGAGCCCTCCCGGAGGATCTCGACGGCCTTTTCCTTGGGAAAGGCCTTTTTGTACACCCGCTGGGAAACCAGCGCATCGTACACGTCGGCCAGCGCCATGATCCGCGCCTCCAGCGGGATGTCCTCCCCCTTGAGCCCGTCGGGATAGCCCTTGCCGTCATACCGCTCGTGATGATGCCGGGCGATATTGCAGGCCACGGTGAAGTAGGCTTCCTCCTCCACGTCCTTCATGGTCCTCTGGATGATCTCCCCGCCGCTGGCGGCGTGGGTCTTCATAATGGCATACTCCTCGTCGGTGAGCCGCCCCGGCTTGTTGAGGATGGCGTCGGGGATCCTGATCTTTCCGATGTCGTGCATGGGGGCGGCCAGCGCCACATTGTTCCAGTATTCCTGAGAGATATGTCCGTATTTGCCTTTCTTTTTCATGATGGCGATCAGCCTCTGCACATAGTCGCCCGTGCGCTGGATGTGGTCGCCGGTGTTTTCGTCCCGCTCCTCCACCACGGCTGCAAGGGAGGAAATGATGCTCTGCTGGATGCGCTCCACCTTGACGCCCTGATAGATCTCCCGCACGTTGCGCACACAGATGACGCCATACAGCACCATACCCACCACGGAAAAGGTCGCCGTATTGATCACGTCGAGAGAAAAGGCCTGGGGCGATTTCATCTTCCAGGAGACGATCAGATAGCCCACCGATTCGATGAGCATAAAAACATACATCCGCAGCGGCCGGTCGTCGATGGTCAGGGGGAGCAGCGAGATAAAGACGATGATGCTGGTGGCGGGGATGGCGTAATTGCTGGGCTGGATGGTGAGCATGCCCGCATAGGCGCACATCATCAGCATCTCGGCATAGCACAGCAGCCGGCTCAGCCACTCCCGCACCTCCATCCGCTTCATCAACTTGAGGAGGAGATAGACCAGAAGGCTGCCGCAAAAGAGGAAGAGATAGGGCTGCCACACCTGGGCATGGATCAGCTTGTTCACCGCGAAAAACACCGCGCCCATGGCTGCCGCAAGGATCGACGTGATCTCCAGCGTGCGCCGGTTGCGGATCCACACCAGCGACCGGACGCGCTCATACTCCTCTCTGGTCAGCGTGCAGAAAAACAGGAATTTCCACGCGATATCCCATGTCATAACGATCCACCTTCGCAGATTGATTTGCTGCGTTTTATCGATCAAAATGTATATATACCCATTTATAATATGACATGCCCCGCCGCAATTGTCAAGAAAATACGCGGAAGGAAGAGAAAAAGACCGCATTCGCGGTCTTTCTTTGGGCGGAGAAGAAGGGATTTGCTCTCGCCTGCGGGCTCGGTCAGGGCGCGGGAAAACATGCCACCGGCATGTTTTCTTACACGCGCCCGTTCAAATCCCCATTCAACAGAAAAAATAAAGCCCCGCCTTTTGGCGGGACTTTATTTTTTGGCGGAGAAGAAGGGATTTGAACCCTTGCGACCTGTTACAGCCCTACTCCCTTAGCAGGGGAGCCCCTTCACCACTTGGGTACTTCTCCAATTGCCCGATTGGGCGAAGATTAGTGTACCACAATTGGAGAGAAAATGCAAGCATTTTTTCATTTTGTTTGGGAACGCAAGGGAAAGGCAGCGGCATAGCCGCCGGATGAGGGAGTTCCGCAGCCGGCAGGCTGCGGGGTTTCAGAAACAATGATTTCAAGGGCAGACAGCGGGTGCGGGGGGATGGCGGGGGGTGCCCGCGTCCCAGTATCAAGAACCCCCCGCCGCGCTTCTTTCTCTTTTGTACCGGGCGCGGCACGTTTTCTCTTTC